>NZ_JAUOQN010000024.1:0-67479 GCF_030547555.1 Salipiger sp. 1_MG-2023
GCGCTTGCCATGCGCACGCCTGCCGAGGCATGCAGATTAGCGGCCTAACCTGAGCAGATTCCGCTGGGTCAATACAAAAGGGTGGTATGAACACCAAGCTGCACGCCATCTGCGACAGCCAAGGGCGTCCCCTGAACCTGTTCGTGACCGCAGGACAGGTCAGCGATTACATCGGTGCCCGCGCTTTGGTGGGTAGCTTGCCAAAGGTCGAATGGCTGCTTGGCGATCGCGGCTACGATGCTGATTGGTTCAGAGAAGCGTTGAAAGACAAAGGGATACGCGCCTGTATTCCAGGCCGGAAACAGCGCAAGAAACCTGTGAAGTACGACAAGCGACGATACAAACGCCGCAATCGGATCGAGATCATGTTCGGCAGACTAAAGGACTGGAGGCGCGTCGCAACACGCTATGACCGCTGTCCCAAGACCTTCCTATCGGCCATCGCTCTCGCCGCGATCGTAATCTTCTGGCTATGAGTCCTGACCCTAGGCAAACTATTGCACTTTAATCGCGCAGTAGTAGACAGTATGCAAGTTTTCCGCCCGTTTAATCACAGTTTCCCTGCGCGACGCGCGCGGCTCTGATATGCCGCCTCTCGGATGAACCGCAATGCCCGCGGCGGCGTGCGGCACATGAGAGGAGAGACCCCGTGATCCGACAGCTTTTCACCACCACCGCGACGGTGCTTGCGCTGGCACTGCCGGCGATGGCCGAGACAGACATGCCCTTTGCGCTCGACTGGAAATTCGAAGGCCCGTCGGCCCCGTATTTCCTTGCCATCGACGATGGTCTGTTCGCGGCGCAGGACCTTTCGGTCGAGATTTCCGAAGGCAAGGGCTCGCTTGACGCGATCCCCAAGGTTGCCACCGGCGCTTTCCCGGTCGGTTTTGCCGACATCAACAGCCTGATGCGGTTTCTCGATCAGAACCCCGATGCGCCGGTCAAGGCGGTCATGATGATCTACGACAAGCCGCCCTTTGCCATCGTCGGGCGCAAGTCGCTGGGCGTGTCTCAGCCGTCTGACATGATGGGCAAAGTGCTGGGCGCGCCGCCCCCCGATGGGGCCTGGGCCCAGTTCCCGATCTTTGCCGCCGCGAATGATCTGACCATGGACGAGATCACCGTTGAGCCTGTCGGCTTCCCGACCCGCGAGCCAATGCTGGCCGAAGGCAAGGTCGCCTCGGTCGCCGGCTTTTCCTTCAGCTCGACCCTGAACCTCAAGCGGCTGGGCGTGCCCGAAGATGACATCAGCGTCATCCTGATGGCCGATCATGGGGTCAATCTCTATGGCAACGCGATCATCGTCAACACCGACTTCGCCGCCGAGAACCCCGAGGCCGTGACCGGCTTTCTCAGCGCCATTGCGGCGGGTTGGAAAGATGCCATCGCCGACCCGGAAAAGGCCATCGAGGCCCTGATGTCGCGCAATCCCGCCGCGGACGCGGAGTTGGAACAAGAGCGGCTTCAAATGGCGATCGACGACAACGTCCTGACCGATTTCGTCAAGGAAAACGGCCTTGGTCCGATCGACAGCGACCGCATGGACAGCGCCATCGAGCAGACCAAACTGGTCTACGAATTCCAGTCCACGCCGAGCGCCGATCTGTACTTTGACGGCAGCTACCTGCCGGATGCCGCCGCGCTGAAGCTTCAGTAAGCCCTTTACGCCCGGGCCGCCGCGGCCCGGGCGCTTGCCGAAAGACCCCCAATGACAGACCTGATCGAGATCCGCGACGTACGGCATGCCTACCAGACGCCCAAGGGGCCTCTGCCGGTGCTGGACGGGCTGAACGTCAACGTGCCCGAAGGCGAATTTGCTGCCGTTGTCGGCCCGTCGGGTTGCGGAAAATCCACCCTGACACGGCTGGTTGCGGGGCTGATGACGCCCGACAGCGGCGAGGTCTGGCTGCATGGCGAGCGGGTGAAATCCCCGCGTAAGACCGTGGGCATGGCGTTTCAGAACCCGGTCATGCTGGAATGGCGCACCATCCTCGACAATGTGATCCTGCCGCTGGAAATCGTCGCCCCCCGGATGCCGCGCGCCGAGCGCATCGCCCGCGCCGAAGAACTGCTGGAGCTGGTCGGCCTCAAGGGCTTTGAGAACAAGCGCCCGTCGGAACTGTCGGGCGGCATGCGCCAGCGCGCCAGCCTGTGCCGCGCCATCGTCCACAAGCCCGATGTGCTGATCATGGACGAGCCGTTCGGCGCGCTCGACGCCTTTACCCGCGAAGACCTGTGGCAGACCATGCACGCGCTGCGCGCCAAGGAGCCGTTCACCGCCGTGCTGATCACCCATGATCTGCGCGAAAGCGTCTATCTTGGCGATCAGGTCTTCGTGCTGTCGGGTCGTCCCGCCCGCACCCAATACGTGATGGATGTGCAATGGCCCGGAGGCCCCGGCCTGCGCGAACTCGACGGGCTTTATACCCCCGAATGCGCCGAGATGCTGCATATCCTGCGCGATCAGATCCGCATCGCTCAAGGGCGCGGCCCGGTGGAGGCTCACTGAATGTTTCGCAAGATCGCCATCCCCGTACTTGCCATCATCGCCTTCCTGATCCTGTGGGAGGCGCTGGTGCGCGTCAACAACTGGCCCGATTACGTCATGGCCTCGCCGTCCGATCTGCCGCAGGCCTATACGAAGTTCTGGAACCTGTTCCTGATCGGCAGCTGGCAGACGCTGTGGCGCACGGTCGCCGGTTTGCTGCTGGCAACGTTTTTTGGCACCGCGCTTGGCATGGTCATGGGCTTTTCGCGCACCGCCCGCGATGCGCTTTACCCGCTGCTGGTCGGTTTCAACGCCATCCCCAAGGCGACGCTGGTGCCGGTGCTGGCGCTGCTGTTCATCGGCGAGCATGATTTCAACACGGTGTTGATGGCCTTCCTGATCAGCTTCTTTCCCATCGCGGTGTCGGTCGGCATCGGCCTGTCGACGCTGGAACCCGAATACCGCGACATCCTGCGCAGCCTTGGCGCGTCGAAGATCACCATCTTTCGCAAGATCGCCCTGCCCAAGACCCTGCCGGAATTCTTTGGCGCGCTGAAAGTGTCGGTCACGCTGGCCTTCATCGGCACCAATCTGGTCGAGATCATCTCGCCGCACGGGCGCGGGCTTGGCGCATTGTTCCTGTCGGGGCAGACCAATTCCAATTACCCGCTGATGTTCGCGGTGCTGATCGCGCTCGCGGTGCTGGGGATCGTGCTCTATTACGCGGTGGTCGCGCTTGAGAAAATCTTTGCTGGCTGGGCCGACACCGGGGCCTGACCCGCGCCCAGTGTCCATGCCATCCTCAGGCTTTTTCCAAACGCGTCGTTGTCTGAACGCTGGTTTCAGCGGCGGGGTTGCGTGGAAACTGGCACGGGCGTAGACGAAACGTTTCCGTTGAAAGGCCCCCCACATGGACCGTCTTGCGATCGACTTTGGCACCTCGAACAGCGCCGCCGCGCTGGCTTGGGAGGGCGGCGTTCACCGCATCGCCATCGAGCGCGGCGCTGACACCCTGCCAACCGCCGTGTTCTTTCCCGAAGGCGGGAGGATGCGCATCGGGGCGGCCGCCTTTGATGCGCTGGTCGCGGGCGACGAGGGCCGCTACATGCGGGCGCTCAAATCGGTTCTGGGCCTGCCGCTGTTTCACGAAACCCGGCTTGTCGGCGGCAAGCGCCGCACCTTGGCCGAGATCGTTACCGCCTTTCTTGTCGAACTGCGCGAGCGATCCGAAGCGGCAACCGGCATGCGCTTTGCCCGCGTGCTCTCCGGTCGCCCGGTGCATTTCCACAACGAGCCGGACCGCGACGCGCAGGCCGAGGCGGATCTGCGCGCCTGCTACCTTGCCGCCGGTTTCACCGAGATCAGTTTTCTCGCCGAACCCGAAGCGGCAGCGCTTGCGGCGGGCAGCAAACAGGGTGTGCAGCTGATCGTCGACATCGGCGGCGGCACCTCGGATTTCTCGGTCTGCGACGGGGCGCAGGTGCTGGCCTCGCACGGCATCCGTCTGGGCGGCACCGATTTCGACCGCGACGTGTCGCTGGCCCATGCCATGCCGCTGCTCGGCCTTGGCTCGGAGTTGAAGCGCGAGATGGGAGAGGGCCTGCTGCCGGTGCCCCGCGCGCCCTTTGTCGATCTGGCGACATGGGCGAAAATCCCGTTTCTGTACACTGCCGACTCCCGGCGCATGGCCGCAAACATGCTGCGCCACGCGGTCGAGCCCGAAAAGCTGGGCCGCCTGCGCGAGGTGCTCGACGACGAGCTGGGCCACGCGCTGGCCTTTGCGGTCGAGCGTGGCAAGATCGCCGCAAACACCCCCGGCGCCGACGCGACGATCGCGCTTGGCGAGATCGAAAAGGGGCTGACGGCTGCGATCTCGGAAACCAGCCTCAACGCCGCGCTGATGTCGCATCGCAGCGCCCTGACCGCCGCCGCCGCCGAAACGCTGCGGCTGGCCGGGCTGGCCCCGGCGCAGGTGTCGCAGGTGGTGCTGGTCGGCGGGTCGAGCCTGATGGGCATGGTCCGGGATGCCGCGCGCGATCTGTGCCCAGACGCGGCGCAACGCAGCGGCGATGCTTTTACGGCGGTCATTGACGGGCTGGCGATCGCCGCGCGGGGAACCTGACGCCGTTTCGCGGGTTCGCCTGCATGAACACCCCCCAATCTTCCCCCGAGCCGACTGACGAGCTCAGCGAAAACCGCACCGTCCACGAGCCCGTCGAGGAAAGATCGGTCTCGCAGGCATCGCGCCTTTCGGCGCGCCTGATCTACGAGGTGATCCGCCGCGACGGTGATGAAGAACTTGCCCGACCGACCGTCTCCCTGATCTGGTCTGGGCTGGCGGCAGGCATCGTCATCAGCTTTTCAGTGCTGGCGCAATCGGTGCTGCACCGTTTTCTGCCCAACGGTGCAGATTGGACCATGCTGGTGGAATCACTTGGCTATTCCATGGGGTTCCTCGCCGTGATCTTTGGGCGGATGCAGCTTTTCACCGAAAATACCATCACCACCGTGCTTCCGGTGATCTCGCGCCGCAAGCTCGATTGCCTGCTCAGCATGCTGCGGCTCTGGGCCGTGGTGCTGGCGGCGAACCTTGCGGGGGCGTTGCTGGTGTCGTGGTTTCTCGGGTTGCCCGGCGTTGTCTCCGAACCGATGCACGAGGCGCTGCTCGAAGTCTCGCGCCACGCGGTCGAAGGCACGCCATGGCACAACTTCATGCGCGCCATGCCGGCGGGGGTGCTGATCGCGTCGCTGGTCTGGATCTTGCCAAGCGGACAGGGCAACAGCTTTTTCCTTGTGATGATGGTGACATGGTTGATGGCGGCGGCAGGCTTTGCCCATGTCGTCGCGGGCTCGGTCGAAATGGGCCTGCTTGCCTGGCACGGCGACGAAACGCTGGGCGCCTTGCTCCTGTCGTATTTTCTTCCGACGCTGGCCGGAAACGTGGTCGGTGGCACGGCGATCTTTACCCTGCTGACCTGGGGCCAGGTGAAGAACGAGGTTGCGCTTGGCGAAGATGTCGAACGCCAGAAAAGCGCCGAAGCCACCGCCCGCAAACGTTAGATCGGGCAGCAAAACAGAGCGCCGCCGCCTGAGCCCCCCCTCTCCGGCGGCCCATGTATCTTTCTGACGCCGGCACCCCCGGTTTCAGTCCGGCATACGGATTTGCAGCTTCACGTCAGAGGGGCGCGCCTCGACCGCGCGATCAAACCCGGCGATGGCCTCGGCAAACGGCAGAGTCGCCGAGATCAGCGGCTTGAGGTCAACCTTGCCCGAGCTCATCAGCGCGATGGCCCTGTCATAGACGTTGGCGTAGCGGAACACTGTCTCGATGCGCAGCTCCTTGGCCTGCAGGCCGACGATATCGACCGGCACCGGATCGACCGGCATTCCGACCAGAACGATGGCCCCGCCGGGGCGCGCCAGCTGGTGCATCGACAGGATCGCTGGCGCCGCACCCGAGCATTCGAACACCACATCCGCGCCCCAGCCGCCGGTGGCCTCGGCAATCGCATCGGCCAAAGGCGTGTCGCGGATGTTCACCGTCTCGATACCGTCATAAGCGCCGATGATGTCCAGCTTGGGCTGGGCCAGATCGCTGACGATGACCTTGGCGCAGCCCCCCGAAAGGGCGGCAAGCGCAACCATCATGCCAATCGGCCCCGCCCCGGTGACGACGGCGATATCACCGGGCTGGATGCGGGCGCGCAGGGCGGCCTGCATGCCGATGGCAAAGGGTTCGACCATCGCGCCTTCGGCAAAGCTGACGCCGCCCGGTAGTTTGTAGGTAAAGGCGGCGGGTTGGATGACCTCGGGCGTCAGGCAACCATGCACCGGAGGCGTGGCCCAGAAGGTCACGGCGGGATCGACATTGTAGAGACCCAGCTTGCTGGCGCGGCTGTTCAGATCGGGGATGCCCGGCTCCATGCACACCCGATCGCCGGGTTTCAGCGTGGTTACCTCACTGCCGACCTCAACCACCGTGCCGGCGGCCTCGTGGCCCAGAACCATCGGCTCCGTCACGACGAAGTGGCCGATCTTGCCGTGGGTATAGTAATGCACATCCGATCCACAGATCCCGACCGTATGCGTCTTGATGCGCAGATCGCGCGGGCCAAGCGTGGCCGGAATGTCGAAATCCCGCAGGCTGAGATTGCCTTTCTCTTCGAGCACAAGGGCTTTCATCGTCTCTCCTCCGGTTGATCTGCGTCGTGATGCATCCTTGGATGCGCCCGGTTCAGGCGGTTGTAAATGGTCTTGGCCGATCTGCCTGCGCAGTCTGCAGCGTGGCGGAAGACCCATGCCACCGGGCCGCGCGGGGTGAACCGGCCCCGGCCCGCACGGTTTTTTCGGAACCCGAAGCGTCTGGCTTGGTTTGCTATTCAAGGGTCTGCTCGGAACCGATCCAGCCACATGCCAGATACGAGAAAGATTGCCATGACGACATTCACAGTCAACGGGCGAAGCCATGCGCTTGCGCTCGACCCGCGCACGACGCTGCTTGATGCGCTGCGCGACCATCTGAACCTGACCGGCACCAAGAAAGGTTGCGATCACGGGCAATGCGGGGCTTGCACCGTGCTGGTGAACGGCGTGCGGGTCAATTCCTGCCTGTGCCTTGCCGCGATGCATGACGGCGACGAAATCACCACCATCGAAGGCCTTGGCTCGCCCGACCGGCTGAACGCGCTGCAGGCCGCCTTTGTCGAAAAAGACGGCTATCAGTGTGGCTATTGCACGCCGGGGCAGATCATGTCGGCCACCGCGTTGTTCGAAGAGTTGAAGGCCGGGCATCCATCTTATGTCTCCGAAGGGCTGGACGGGGCGACGATGAGCGACGCGGAGATCGCCGAGCGGATGAGCGGCAATCTCTGCCGCTGCTCGGCCTATCCGCTGATCCGCGAAGCCATCGCCATGGCGGCGGAGGCAGAGGAATGAGACCGTTTGACTACGAGCGCGCCACGTCGTTGCACGATGCCTCCGAAAGGATGAGTGACGCCGCCGCGATCATTGCGGGCGGCACCAACCTGCTTGATTTGATGAAAATTCAGGTGATGACCCCTTCGCGACTGGTTGATATCTCGCGCCTCGATGGGCTGGACCGGATCGAGGACCACGATGGCGGGCTGCGCATCGGCGCGTTGGTGACCAACACCGCGCTGGCAACGGATCCCCGCGTGCGGGCGGGCTGGCCGGTGCTGTCGCGGGCGATCCTTGCCGGGGCCTCGGCGCAGATCCGCAACAAGGCGACCACTGGCGGCAACCTGCTGCAACGCACGCGCTGCCCGTATTTCTACGACACAGCGATGGCTTGCAACAAACGCGCGCCCGGAACGGGCTGTTCGGCTCAGGGCGGGTCCGGGCGGATGCTGGCGCTGCTTGGCACCTCGGAGGATTGCCTTGCTGCGCATCCGTCCGACATGGCCGTCGCCCTTGCGGTGCTGGGGGCCAGCGTCGAGATCGCCGCGCCGTCCGGCGAGGTCCGAACCCTGCCGGTGACACAGCTTTACACCCTGCCGGGCAATCGCCCCGACATCGAAAGCGACTTGAGGCAAGGCGAGATCATCACCGCCGTGGTGCTGCCCGCGCCGCGATCGGGCACGGCGCAGACCTATCGCAAGGTGCGCGACCGCGCGTCCTATGCCTTTGCGCTGGTCTCGGTTGCCGCCGTGGTGTTGATGGACGGCGACACCATCGCCGAAGCTTCGCTGGCCTTTGGCGGCATCGCGCCCCGCCCGTGGACCGACGGGTCGGTGAACGCGCTGCTGGCCGGAGCCGAAGCCTCGGACGAAAGCTTCGCGCGCGCAGCGGCGCAGCTTGTGCCCGATAGCGCGCCTCAGCCCGAGACCGAGTTCAAGCGCCCGCTGCTACGGCGCACTCTGATTGCGACCCTGCGCGAGGCAACCGGCCTTGCAGGGCGCGTCGACACCGCACGGAGCCTGTGATGACCGAGATCTTCCGTATGAACGAGGCGCAGCCACGCCTGCTTGATAAGATGCGCCAAGGCGTGGTCGGCAAACCCCTCAGCCGCCCGGAGGGGCCCAAGAAGGTCACAGGCACAGCACGTTACGCCGCCGAAGAGCTGCCAGAAGGTTGCGTTCATGGTGTGCTGGTCCGTGCGACGATCTCGCGGGGCCGTGTCACCGGCCTTGATCGCGAGGCGATCCGCGACATGCCCGGCCTGATCGACGTGATCACCGACGCAAGACTGCTGCGCAACCCGGCGCAGGGCATGGCAGGGGCCGCCCCCTGTCAGCCGAATGGCGAGGTGTTCTACCACGGCCAGCCCATCACGCTTGTGGTGGCAGAAAGTCTGGAAACGGCGCGCGACGCCGCCCACCGCTTGCCAGTGCATTACGAAGAAATCGCCTTCGAAACCGATCCCGAAGCCGCGCAAGATCGCGAAGACAAGGATCCCGAAACCGCAGGCGATTTTGACGCCGCCTTCGCGGCGTCCAGCGTCACTATCGACGCGCGCTATCGCACCGATGCGCAGGCGGCGGCGGCGATGGAGCCACACGCGGCAATCGCGCAATGGTCGGGCGAAACTGTGCTGTTGCGCGGATCGTTGCAGATGCTGCGATTCAACCGCGACGAGCTGGCGGATTCGCTGGGGATCGACCCCGAGCGCGTGCGCATCCTGTCGCCTTTCATCGGCGGCGGCTTTGGCTCGAAGCTGGGCATCGGGCCAGAAGCCGTGGCGGCGGCCATTGCCTCGGAGAAGATCGGTCGCCCGGTGCGGGTGGTGATGTCGCGACAGACGGTGTTCGACGCGGTGCTGCGCCGGTCGGAAACGCTGCAACGGGTGCGGCTTGGGGCCGATGGCGATGGTCGGCTCCGGGCGATTTCTCATGACGATCTGGTGTCGAACCTCCCCGGCGAGAGCTTTGCCGAACCGGTCTCGCAGGCCTCGCAGTTCTTGTACGGTGCCGACGGCCTCAGCTTTTCGCAAACGCTGGCGCGGGTGTCGCGCACGCCAAGCGGCTCGGTGCGTGCACCGGGCGAAGCTGTCGGAATGCTGGCCTTTGAATCCGCGATGGACGAGCTGGCGGAAAAGCTTGGCCTGTGCCCGGTCGAGCTGCGGCTGCGCAACATTCCCGAAACCCATCCGATGACCGGGCAGGCCTATTCGGTGCGGCGGCTGGCGGATTGCCTGCGCACCGGCGCAGAGCAGTTCGGCTGGGCAAGACGCGGTGCGCCGGGAGCGCAGGTCGAAGGCGATTGGCGCATCGGCATGGGCGTTGCCTCGGCGGCGCGCAAAAGCGCACTGGTGCAATCGGCGGCGCGGGTGCGACTGCTCGGCGACCGGGCCGTGGTCGAAACCGACATGACCGACATCGGCACCGGCAGCTATGCCATTCTTGGCCAGATCGCGGGCGAGATGCTGGGGCTGCCGGTCGAAAAGGTCGATGTGCGGCTCGGCGATACGTCATTTCCCGGCGCGTCGGGATCGGGCGGCTCCTTCGGGGCGAACTCTGCCGGATCGGCGGTCTTCCTCGCGGCGAAAAAGATCCGCGCCGAGCTTGCGTCACAACTTGACTGCGCGCCGGGCGAGCTTGCCTTGCAAGACGGCATTGCCCGCGGCGGAAATATCGAAAGAGCACTGACGGATCTGGTGTCATCGGAAATCGTTCACGAGGCGGAAATCGCCGCCGGCGACACGTCGAAATCGCACCTGTCATCAGGGTTCGGCGCGCATTTCGCCGAGGTCGGGGTCAACGTCTGGACCGGCGAGGTCCGGGTGCGCCGGATGCTTGGCGTGATGGCCATGGGGCGCATTCTGAACGAGAAAACCTCGCGCAGTCAGGCGCTTGGCGGGATGATCTGGGGCATTGGATCGGCCCTGACCGAGGCCTTGGAACATGATCCGCGCACCGGGCACATCGTCACGCGCGATCTGGCGAATTACCACGTTCCGTCCCATGCCGACGTGCCCGGAGACATGTCCGTTGTGTTCCTCGAAGAGCGCGATGACATGGCGAACCCGATCCAGACCAAGGGCATCGGAGAGCTGGGGATTTCCGGTGCAGGCGCCGCGGTTCTGAACGCCATCGCCCACGCAACCGGCGCGCGGGTGCGCGATTTTCCAGCCCTGCCCGACCGGGTGATCAGCGCGATAGAAATGGCGGGCGTGTGACCTCACGCCAATCGAGGCCGTCCCTTCCGGGGCGGCCTCGTGCTTGCCTTGTGCCCATCGCGTGCCATCTTGCCTTCGCAGCACAAGGAGACTCCCATGCCCCTGCCCCAACCGGTGCGAGCGCTTTTCCAGCGGCTCGAGGCCACGACGCTGATTGCCATCATCGTCATCGCCGGATCGCTTTGGGCCTTTATCGGGCTGGCCGCCGAGATGCTCGAAGGTGACCTTCATGCCTTTGACGAGGCGGTGTTGCTGTC
Organism: Salipiger sp. 1_MG-2023; assembly: GCF_030547555.1. Classification (NCBI taxonomy): domain Bacteria; kingdom Pseudomonadati; phylum Pseudomonadota; class Alphaproteobacteria; order Rhodobacterales; family Roseobacteraceae; genus Salipiger; species Salipiger sp. 1_MG-2023. The sequence goes on from NZ_JAUOQN010000024.1 coordinate 10,880, forward strand.
ACTGCGGGTGCCGGGCGATCCGTCGTTGCCGATTGGCGGACCGCAGCTTCAGGTCGCGATGCGCGATCTGACCGCGCTTGGCGGTGTGACGGCGCTGTCATTGCTGGTGCTGGTGGTCCTTGCATTCCTTGTCATGCTGCGCCGAAGGGCATCCGCACTGCTGCTGTTGGTGGCGATCCTCGGCGGGCAGGGGCTGTCGCATCTGGCCAAAGCCGGGTTCGACCGCCCGCGCCCGGATCTGGTGCCACATGGCGTCGATGTCATGACCGCCTCCTTCCCGTCGGGGCATTCCATGATGTCTGCGATCACTTATCTCACGCTGGCGGTGATGCTGGCGCGAACAGAGCGATCGCTGCGGGTGCGGGTGTACTTTGTCGCCGTGGCCGCCGTTCTGGCCATTCTGATCGGGGTAAGCCGCGTTTATCTTGGCGTGCACTGGCCGTCCGATGTGCTGGCAGGCTGGTCTTTGGGCGCGGCATGGGCGCTTGGCGTCTGGCTGGTGGCACGTTGGCTGGCTCAACGCGGGACGATCGAGCCCGAAAAATCCGCCCCGGGAGACCCTGCCCCGGAAACCGGCAAGATCTGATATCCCTTTGGCGAAAGTCGTTTAGCGCAACAGCACGCGCTGAACCGCCCATCATCGCGTCCCGGCCATCCTGTTGCGCGTCTGCGGCGGCATCTTCGCACCCGATCGCCGCAGGATCAGACGCAGGCGATTGAAGGCCGCAGTGGTGCCATGCGGCGACGCCTCGCCGATCAGGGCGTCAAGCTCGGGCCATGCACGGATGGCCTGATCGAGCACCGGATCCTCGCCTTCGCGATACAGCCCGGCGCGGATCATGGTTTCCGACCGCGCATAGGCCCCAAGCAGCTGCCGCGCCTGCAGGATGGCGCTGTTTTCCTCGTCTGTCGCGGCCTCGGGCAGGCTGCGCGACACCGAACGCAGCACGTCGATCGCCGGAAAGCGGCCACGCTCGGCGATGTCACGGCTCAGCACCACGTGACCGTCAAGCACACCGCGCAAAATGTCGGCAACAGGTTCGTCCATGTCGGACCCTGCAACCAACACGCTGAACACCGCCGTAATGTCGCCAGAGCCCGGCAGCCCCGGCCCGGCGCGTTCCGCAAGCCGCATGATCTGGTGCGCGGTCGAGGGTGGAAAGCCCCGAAGCGCGGGCATTTCCCCAGCAGCAACGGCAACTTCGCGGTGCGCTTCGGCAAAGCGGGTGATCGAATCCGCAAGGTACAGAACATGCAGCCCCTGATCCCGGAAATGCTCGGCTATGGTCATCGCCGCAAGCGGACACCGCCGCCGCTCCAGCGGCGAGCGATCCGAGGTGGCCGCAACCACAACGCTGCGCGCCATCCCTTCGGGGCCAAGCACCGAATGCACGAAATCATGCACCTCCCTGCCTCGTTCGCCCACCAGCGCCAACACCACCACATCGGCGGTCATACCCCGCGCGAGCGCGGCAAGAAGGCGCGACTTGCCAACGCCGGACCCCGCGAACAGGCCCATCCGCTGCCCGCGCACGATTGGCAAAAGCGTGTCGAACGCCGCCTGCCCGGTTTGCAGGCGTGCTCCCAGCCCACGACGCTGCGCGGCAGGCGGCGGGCTGGCGCGAAATGGCCGCCGAACGGCACCGGGGCTGAGCGGCATTTCGTCGAGCGGCACACCGTATGGGTCAATGACCCGCCCGATCCATCCATCCGAAGGCGCCAGCGTCGGCGCCCCCAGAACGGCGACCCGATCCCCCTGAGAGACCCCGTCAGCGCCCTCATCCGGCAGCATGGCGACCAGATCGTCGCGAATCCTCAGAATCTCTCCATCCAGCGTGTCAGCGCCGCGATACAGCCGAAGCCGGTCACCGATGCAGGCCGTATGCGCGAGCCCGCGCACCCAGATTACCGTTCCATCAACTGACCTTACCCGCCCCACCGCGCGAATAGACTGGATCTGCGCGATGCGCGACCTCAGCCCTGAAATCTCTGCGTCGTCCATCCGCTCGCATCCTTATTTTCTCTCAAACCATTTCTAAAGGAATCAGCGTTAAGCCTTGGTTGAAGCAAATCGAGGGAGAAGCCCCGATGTTCCAGAACCTGGACGTTTTCAGAACGGCAATGGCCTTGGCGCAGCATAGTGGCAAACAGCAGGCGATCAGTTCGCAGAATATCGCGAACGCCGATACCCCCGGGTATCGGGCGCTTGAGATGCCAGATTTCGACAAGACCGTGCGCGACGAAATGTCGTCGCAGCGCGCGACCCGCGACAGCCATATCAATGGCAGTCGCGACGGTGACATGCCCGAAGCGCAAGAGCGGCGCGATATCATCGACCCCAATGGCAACACTGTCTCGGTCGAGACTGAAATGGTCACCGCCGTCGATGCCGCTCGCGCGCATAACCGGGCGCTGTCGATCTACCGCTCGAACCTCAACATTCTGCGCGCCAGCCTTGGCCGATAACCGAAAGAGCCCGACATGAGCGACTTTTCCGATGCCCTTTCCGTATCCTCCAGCGGCTTGCGCGCCCAGGCGACGCGGCTGCGGGTCCTGTCCGAGAATATCGCCAACGTGGACACGCCCGGCTACCACCGCAAGACCATTCCGTTCGAACTGCAAGGCAGCAAGGACAGCGTGCAACAGGTCGAAACCGGCAAGGTCGATCTCGACAGAAGCGATCTCGAACAGATCTACGACCCGCAGAACCCGCTGGCCGATGCGAGCGGCTTTTACAACGGATCGAACGTCGACCTGATCATCGAACTCGCCGATGCCCGCGAGGCCCAGCAAAGCTACGAGGCCAATCTCAAGATGTTCGAACAGACGCGCGAGATGTCTTCGAGCCTGATGGATCTGCTGCGCCGATAAACCCCTTCCCCATAACCCGAATTGGAGACCAGAATGGACGTCCGATCGCTATTTGCCGCGCAGAAATACGCGGCCCAACGACCCGCCACCGAACCGCAGCCCGGAACCGGAGGCGTGCAGGAAAAATTCGTCGAAGCGGCGCAGGATTTCGCCACAACCCTCAAGGATGCCGAAGTCACCGCCGAGACTGCGATGGTGGGCGACGCCGACCCCCACGCGCTGGTCAACGCCCTCGCGCAATCCGAACTGGCGGTCGAGACAGTGGTTGCCGTGCGCAACAAGTTCGTCGAGGCCTATCAGGAAATCCTGCGGATGCCGGTCTGAGCCATGCTGACCGAAGCCATCTTCTACGACACGCTGCGCCAGGGATTGTGGATCGCCACGATCACCTCGGTGCCGATCCTGACCGCGGCGCTTGTTGCCGGCGTCTCGGTCGGACTGTTCCAGGCGCTGACCTCGATCCAGGAAATGACGCTGACCTTCGTTCCGAAGCTTCTCGCCATCCTCCTCGTGTTCTGGATGTCGATGAGCTTCATGACCAACACGCTCGTCAGCTATTTCCAGGATCGCATCCTGCCCATGATCACAGGAGGCTGAGATGGGTCTTTCCGATTACACCACACTTTCTCGCCAGCGCGGCCTGTCGCGCGAGATGCAGATGATCGCCAACAACATCGCCAATGCCGCGACCACCGGCTATCGGCAGCAGGGCGTCATCTTTTCCGAATACGTGCAGCGCAGCGATGCGCCCGGCGGATCGGTGTCGATGAGCGAGAGCGAGGTCAAGAACACCTCCTTCGCGCAGGGAACGCTGACCCGCACCGGAGGCCAGTACGATTTCGCCATCGAAGGCGACGGGTTCTTCCTGATCCAGACCCCGGGCGGCGAGCGTCTGACCCGCGCCGGGTCTTTCATCGTCAGCGCCGCCGGCGACATGGTGACCCCAGACGGCCATACCGTGCTTGATGCCGGCGGCGCCCCTGTTTTTGTGCCCCCCGACGCCTCCGATCTTGCGGTCGGGCAGGACGGCACGCTCAGCAGCAACGGCGCGCCGCTTGGCCAGCTTGGCGTCGTGCAACCGCTCAATGCCGGTGCCATGGCCCGCGAAGGCGGCGTGCTGTTTCGCGCCGACGACGGCTACGAGCCGGTGGACAGCCCCCGCGTGATGCAGGGGTTCGTCGAGAATTCCAACGTCGAGCCGATCCTTCAGGTCGCCCGGATGATCGAAGTCCAGCGGGCCTACGAGATGGGGCAGAATTTCCTCCAGCGCGAGGATGAACGGGTACGGGCCGCCATCAAGGCCTTTGTGAAGTAAGGAGACCGGAACATGCGCGCACTCAAGATCGCCGCAACGGGCATGAGCGCCCAGCAGATGCGGGTCGAGGTCATCTCTCAGAACCTCTCGAACATGAGCACGACGGGTTACAACGCCCGCCGGGCAGAATTCGCCGACCTGCATTACCAGCAGGAGCAAAGAGCCGGCACGATCAATGCAGCCGATGGCACGATGCTGCCGACCGGCGTTCAGCTTGGCCTCGGCGTCCGACCGTCGTCGGTGACCATGAAGATGGCGCAGGGCGCATTGTCGAACACCGGCGGCGATCTCGACATCGCCATCGAAGGGCGTGGCTATTTCGAAGTCACGCTGCCCTCCGGCGAAGCTGGCTTTACCCGCGACGGCGCGCTCAAGCGCGACGCTGACGGCATGATCGTGACCAACGATGGCATGGCGGTGTCGCCCGAGATCACCATTCCCGAGGACGCAACCAGCATCTCGATCAACGCTGATGGCGAGGTTTACGCCTATTTCGACAACACCGCGGCGGCGCAGATGCTTGGCCAGCTGACCCTGACCGGCTTCACCAACCCCAAGGGGCTCGAAGCCATTGGCGGCAACCTGTTCACCGAAACCGAGGCTTCCGGCCCGCCGATACAGACCACGGCCGGGCAAGAGGGCCTCGGCTTCTTCCGCCAGGGCTATCTCGAGGACAGTTCGGTTGATCCGGTCTACGAAATCACCGAGCTGATCGAAGCCCAGCGTGGCTACGAGCTCAATTCCAAGGTCATCTCTGCCGCCGACCAGATGATGGGCGCAACCGTCCAGGTCCGCTGATGCGCTTTCTTGTCCCCCTGCTGTGTCTCGCCAGCGCGGCTGGTGCCGACACGGTTGTCGCCTCGCGGACCATCCGGGCGTTCGAGCTCATCACCGCAGACGCCGTCGGCATCGATCCCGCCAATGTGCCGGGCGCCTACACGGATCTTCGGTCGGTGATCGGACAGGAGGCGCGGGTCGCGCTTTATCCGGGTCGCGCCGTGATGGAAGGCTCCATCGGTGTGCCCGCCCTGATCGACCGCAACCAGATCGTCGAACTTATCTTCACGCGGGGAGGGCTGCGCATCGCCACCGAAGGGCGCGCCCTCGATCGTGCCGCCGCAGGCGAGCGTGTGCGCGTCATGAACCTCTCGTCCCGAACAACCCTGTTCGGCACCGTGACCGAAAACGGTCAGGTGACCGTCTCTCAGGAGTGACCATGCTGCCTCGAACCCTGCTTCTTCTCTGCCTCGTTCCCATTGCCGCCTGTGCACGTATGGACCATCTTGGCAAAGCGCCCAGCTTCACCCCGCAAGCGGAAAGCGCCGAGCGCGTGGCGATGGCCTATACCGGCCTTCCGACCATCTCCAATCCCGCGCGACCGTCGGACAACGCCTCATTGTGGAGCCGCGAGAAAAGCTCGCTCCTTGGCGATCGCCGCGCAATGAAAGCCGGGGATATCATGACCGTGGTGATCGACTTCGACGAATCCGCTGCGATTTCGAACAACACATCGCGCTCGCGGTCGAGCTCTGAAAGCCTCGGGATTCCCCAGTTGTTCGGTCTTCCGCAAGAGCAGGACCTGACCCTGCCAGAGGGCGCGAGTCTCGCGAATGCGGTCGATATCAGCGGCAGCGGCTCGTCGAACGGGACCGGCAGCGTCAATCGCAGCGAACAGCTGACGCTGCGTGTCGCAGCAACCATCACCGAGGTGATGCCGAACGGTGTTCTTGCCATTCAAGGTGCGCAGGAAATTCGCGTGAACTTCGAGATGCGCGAGCTTCTGGTATCTGGCTTCGTTCGCCCCGACGACATCACCCGCAAGAACGAGATCACCTACGACAAGATCGCATCGGCGAAAATCTCCTACGGCGGGCGCGGCCAGATCACCGACGTACAACAGCCGCGCCTCGGTCAGCAGGTGCTCGACATGGTCCTGCCCTTCTGAGGATAGCCTGATGATCAAGAAACTGCTTCCTGTCCTGCTCGCCCTGATCGGCACAGGCGCCGGTGTCGGTGCCGGACTCTTCCTCGCTCCGAAAGCACCCGCAAATGCCGCAGCCGGGGAACATGCCCCGGCAGACGAACACGCTGCGGGCGAGCACGACGCAGAGGCTGCACATGATGAGCATGACGAAACCCTCAGTTCGACTTATGTGAAGTTGAACAATCAATTCGTCATTCCGATCGTCTCGAGCGACCGGGTGAAGTCGCTGGTCGTTCTGTCGCTCAGTCTGGAAATTCAGGGACCCGGGCAGGAAGCGGTCTACAATCAGGAACCAAAGCTTCGGGACGTGTTCCTGCGCGTCCTGTTCGACCATGCCAACATCGGCGGCTTCGAAGGCAATTTCACCGAGAGCCGGCGCATGGATATCCTTCGCCGGTCGCTTCACGAGGCCGCGCGCAATGTGCTTGGATCAATCGTCAGCGATGTCCTCATCACCGAGATCGCCCGGCAGGATATCTGACGTTCCACGGATCAGAGCGATCCGGATGGGGCAATATCGTGCATATCGACGAGACTCGACAAGCTGGAAGTGCTGGTGAGTGGTTCACGTCGCGATCTCGCCGTAGTTGCCGACTGGATCGACAACCCTGTGTCCGGACCGCAACGTCAAACATCTCCCGACTAGGCCGTCGGTCTAGCCGTGACACCTGCCCCCCTCCCCCTGCGACCAGAGCCCGCAGTGTCGCTGACAGGACTGTTGCCTTCACCCGACAGCTCGAAATGACCTTCCCGACCAAAACGCCGCGAGAGCCGTAAAACCCTGGGATGATATCTCAATCCGAACCAATGCGACAGGAGGCAAGTTCGCGGCTAAATTGGAAGCCGAATCGAACGTCGCCAAAGCTTTCCACCGACGCTTTGCGGGCTATCTCTTATCTGCAAATTCGAGCCTACGATCCGACAGGAGCACAGATTTCATGAAATCCCAAACCATTGCTGCCGCCATCGCCTTGATTGCCGGTTCCGCCCATGCCGATATCACCGTTTCATCGAAGATCGACACCGAAGGCGGTCTTCTGGGCAACATCATCGCCCTGACACTCGAGCACGCCGGTCTGCCGGTCGAACGGCGCCTGCAGCTGGGCGGTACGCAGGTCGTACGCGAAGCCATCCTCGCCGGACAGATCGACATCTATCCCGAGTATACCGGCAACGCTGCCTTCTTCTTCAACGAAGCCGACAGCGACATCTGGAAGGATGCCGCCGCTTCGCATGAGAGGGCGGCCGAGCTGGACGCGCAGAACGACATCACCTGGCTCGCTTCGGCACCCGCCAACAACACCTGGGCGATCGCGGTCACTGGCAAGGTGGCCGAGGAAAACGGGCTTTCGACTATGTCCGATTTCGGCGCGTGGATCGCCGGGGGCGGCGACGTCAAGCTGGCCGCCTCGACCGAATTCGTCTCGTCCCCGGCGGTGCTGCCCGCGATGGAGCAGACCTACGGATTCAGCCTCACGCAGGACCAGACGGTAATTTTGTCGGGCGGCGATACCGCCGCGACGATCCAGGCGGCGGCGCGGGGCACCTCCGGGGTCAACGCGGCGATGGTCTATGGCACCGACGGCGGGGTCGGCGCGACCGGGCTCAAGGTCATGACGGACGACAAGGGCGTGCAGCCGGTCTATGAACCGGCGCCCATCGTCCGGAATGACGTGCTTGAGGAATACCCGTCTATCCCGGCTGTGCTCAATCCGATCTTCGAGGCGCTCGACATGGAAACCCTGCAGGAGCTCAATGGCCGTATCCAGGTCGGCGGCGAGCCTGCCGAGGCGGTAGCGCGCGACTATCTTGTCTCTGCCGGGGTTCTGGACTGATCGCAAGGATGCAGATGGCGCGCCTGTCCGCGCCGGGGCTCGCTTTTGCCGTGGCAGGGCTGGCGCTTCTGACGGCCCCGTTCATGACCTTGGCGGCCAACCGCATTGTCGCCGGTGACGGCATCGCGGCATGGGCCGTGGCGCCACTGCCCGAGACCTTGCCGGGGTTGATCTGCATCGTTTTGGGGCTGGCGATGGGCCTTTCCGCTGCGCTGCCATGGCTGCGCCTCGGCGGGGCGGCCATCGGGCTTGGTGGCGCAGCCTTGCTGCTGGCCGTCGCAGCGCCCGCACTGCTGGCCGAGGCGGGGCCTTACGCGCGTGTTTCTCCGGCGGCGGGATTCTGGGGGCTGCTGGCGGTGTTCCTGCTGCTTCTCGCCGAGGCGTTGGCGCAGCTGGCACCGGGGCCGCGCGCCCGGGCCGCACTGCTGGCGGCGGGATTGGCATTGCTGGGGGCCTTGCTTTGGTCAGGTGCCCTGTCGGACCTGTCGGTGGCGCAAGAGTTCTTTGGCCGCGCGGCGGCGTTCTGGCGCGCGACCCTGCGCCATCTCGCTCTGGCCTTCGGTTCGCTCGGTGCGGCAGCGCTGATCGGCTTTCCGCTTGGTCTGTTGTGCTACCGAAAGGCAGCTCTGCGCGCCGGGCTGCTGCCAGTGCTGAGCTTCCTGCAGACCATCCCGTCGCTGGCGATGTTCGGCCTGATGATCCCGCTGCTGTCATGGATCGCCGCCAGCCTGCCGGCGGCGCGGGCGATCGGCCTGTCGGGCATCGGCTTTGCCCCGGCCTTCATCGCGCTGGTGTTGTACTCGCTGCTCCCGGTCGTGGGAAATACCGTTGCGGGGCTTCAATCCGTGCCAGCTGCAGCGCGCGAGGCGGCACGCGGTATGGGCATGACCTCTTGGCAAAGGCTGGTACGGGTCGAATTGCCGCTCGGGCTGCCGATCCTGCTGGCCGGGCTGCGCATCGTGCTGGTGCAGAACATCGGTCTTGCCGTGATCGCCGGGCTGATCGGCGGCGGCGGCTACGGCAGTTTCGTCTTTCAGGGGCTGAACCAGACGGCGACCGACCTCATCCTTCTCGGTGCGCTGCCCACTGTGCTGCTGGCCATGGTCGCGGCCATCGTGATGGACATCCTCGTCGAGCTCGCAGCCAAAAGAAGGAACGCGGCATGATCGAGATCGACCGCATCACCAAGGTCTGGGGGGATAGCGCCGCGGTGGACGGCGTGTCGATGACGGTGCAAACCGGCTCGATCACCGCCATCGTCGGCACCTCCGGGTCCGGCAAGACGACCCTGCTGCGCATGATAAACCGGCTGATCGAGCCAACCTCGGGCGAGGTGCGCATCAACGGCACCAGCACCCGAAGCATCGCGCCGCACCTTTTGCGACGCCGGATCGGGTACGCGATCCAGGGTCACGGGCTGTTCCCGCATCACAGCGTGGCGCGTAACATCGGCGCGGTGCCTGAACTGCTTGGCTGGCCAGCGGACAAGATCCACGCGCGGGTCGACGAGTTGCTCATGCTGTTCTCGATGGCACCCGAAGAGTTTCGCGACCGCTACCCTGCCGAATTGTCGGGCGGTCAGGCACAGCGGGTTGGGGTCGCGCGAGCGCTGGCCTCGCGGCCCGATCTGCTGCTGATGGACGAACCCTTCGGGGCGCTCGATCCGATCATTCGCGCCCGCGCGCAGGACGATCTGAAACGCATCCAGACGGCGCTCGGCTCGACCATCCTTCTGGTCACCCATGACATGGACGAGGCCATCCGCCTTGCCGATCGTATCGCGGTGATGGATGCGGGAAAGCTGGTGCAATACGCCGCGCCTGCCGAGATCGTCGCCCGCCCCGCAACCGGCTTTGTCGCCGAAATGGTGGGCGAGGCCGACCGCCCCCTGCGTCTTCTGTCGCTGATCCCCGCCGCCGAGATCGCCTCGCCGGGTGAGGTGCCCGGCGAGGCGCTGCCCGAAGGCGCCAGCCTGCGCGACGCGCTGTCGGCATGCCTTGGCTCCGGGCGCGAGGCGGTTCCAGTCACCTCCCAAAACGGCCCGGCGCATGTGACGCTGGAGGCAATCCGCCGCCGGGGCGCGCTGACATGATCGGCGCCGCTGCAAGAGCAGTCCTTGCGGGGCTGCTGCTGACGTTTGTACTGGCACCGGGTGTCTTTGCGCCGCTGCTCGCGCCGCTGGCACAGGAAAACGGTCCGGTGATCTATGAACGCGCTTCGCTTCTGTCTCTGTCGCTGAGCCATCTCGGTCTGGTGGTGGCCGCCTCTGTCGCAGCAACGGCGGTCGCCGTGACGCTCGCCATCCTCGTGACACGGCCCTTCGGTGCTGCCTTCCGGCCCTTGGCGCGCAGCGTTGCAAACCTCGGGCAAACTTTCCCGCCGGTGGCGGTGCTGGCGCTCGCGGTGCCGATGATGGGCTTCGGTGCCGGGCCGACGCTGCTGGCGCTGTTCCTTTACGGGCTGCTGCCGATCTTCGAGAACGCCATGACCGGTCTCACCGCTCTGCCCCCCGCGACGCTCGAAGCCGCGCGGGGCATCGGCATGACACCGCGCCAGCGCCTCCTGCGGGTCGAGCTGCCGCTGGCGCTGCCGGTGATCCTTGCAGGGGTGCGCCTGTCGGTGGTCATTGCGCTGGGAACCGCCACCATTGGCTCCACCGTCGCCGCGCGCACGTTGGGCGAAGTGATCATCGCCGGGCTTTTGACCAGCAACACCGCCTTCGTCGTACAGGGCGGACTGGTCGTCGGACTATTCGCGGTGCTCCTGCACGACGCACTGGTCCAACTCGAGCGTCGGCTTTCCGGGCCACGTCGCAGCGGGGGATGAAAAGGGCTCTCTGTCAAAGACAGCGCCGCGACCCAAAGCCGACGACAGAACCATTGCCACTCCATCGTTCAGCTAGATATCGCGGTCATAGGCCACCATTCGAGACAGCTCCTCGAGCCGCATTTCCTCATGCGCGAATTTTGCGACCTTGCGTGCTTGCCGTTCCTTGCTCGAGACCTCTTTCGCCGCCTCGTCCCGCGAAAAAGCAAGACGTGCCGAGGCGATGCTGTGCGCCTGCTTGGCGCGGGAGAGCGCGATCGCCCGGTTGATTTCTCCACGGCGCTTCGCAAGCCAGCCCTGCCAGAGCGTATCCATCCCGAGCATGCGACGCGTATCAACGGACTCGTTTTCATCGAATGCCTGCTTGCGCAGGCCATCGATCCTGTCCAGTTCGCCCTGATGCAATCGCTCTTCGTTGAGATCGCGGCGATAGGTCTCAAGCGCGCGCTCTCGCAAAAGAGCCGTCACGCGCAGCAGATCATCGATGTCAGAACTCATGCTTCAGGTCCTTTCTTGCGCCGCGCCTGTTTGCGCAGATCTTCGGCAAAACGGATGGCGGCAGCCACCGGGCGGAAATGCTCCGCAGCGATCTGCTCGCCGATCTTGGCTGTCGCGTGCAACGCCCGAGCGGTTGGCGGATCGGAGTGGATCGGAACCTTCGCCTCTGTAGCAACCTCGCGGATGCGCAGGGCGATTTCATCCACGCCCTTGGCGACGCAAACCGGTGCTTCGCCCTTCATCCGGCTCCAGGTCAGGGCGACTGCATAATGGGTCGGGTTGACGATGATCACATCGGCCTTCGGCACATCCGCCATCATCTGGTTCATCGCGATTTCCTGCGCTCTGGCGCGTCGCTGCGCCTTGAACATCGGATCGCCTTCGGATTCCTTGTACTCGTCCCGCAATTCCTTTTGCGACATACGGTTGCGCCTCAGATGTTCGGCCCGTTGCCAGAGGTAATCAACAGATCCAAGCGCCACCGCGATCATCGCGGCTATGCCCAGCATGTTGAGCATCAGCCGAGCCATCAGATCTGTCGCCTCACGCGGACTGGACTGGCCGATGCCAGAAATCTCGTCGAGGCGCGAAGACAGGAACATCCCGAGCACCACGGAATACAAAATCAGCTTTGCAAAGCTCTTGGTGAATTCGAACAAACCACGCCGCCCGAACTTGTTCTTGGCATTCTCGATCGGAGAAAGACGATTGAACTTCAGCGCGAGCTTGGAAGGCGTGAACAAGAGGCTCTGGGTCGCGAGCAGGACAAGCAGCACGCTCAGCGCCGGAACCGACAGCCATAGCAGCACCGGCGTCAGGACTGCCGACATCAACTCGCCCGTCGGTGCAGTTGCCATGTCGTTGAAGAACAAACCCGCGAGCCGATCAGGCTGTTCGATCATCGGCATGAGCGTTTCGGCGAACCGAACCAGACTGCTCGCCCCGACTGTCATTCCCGTGCCGAGCATTCCCAGATAGGCCGCAGCGGTCAGAATATCCGGCGAGCGTGGAATTTCGCCTTTCTTTCTGGCTTCGTCGAGCTTGCGCTGGGAGGCTTCGTGTGACTTTTCCCCGCCATCATCATCTGCCATGGCGCGTCACCGGAACGGGTTTGACAGGAAAAGATCGACCGTCGAGAGCCAGACCGACAGCATGACCGGAGACGTCAGGATCAAGAGCGCCATCGATCCAAGCGTGATCACCGGCGCACCAATAAAGGCCACCATCAGCTGCGGCATGGCCTTGTTGATGAACCCCAGCGTCAGATTGTAAAGTGCCGACAGGATGACAAACGGCGCCGCAAGCGTGAAAGCAAGCGCGAAACTGTCAGTGATCTGCTGCCTGCCCGCCTGCCCGATCACGCTTGGGCGTGGAAATTGCAGGGGCGGCAACAGGTCGTAGGACAAGATCACATATGCGGCGATCTTTACGTGAAACCCTGTGATCATCAAAAGCGCAAGCGCAGAAACGGTCAGAATATGCCCGATTGCCGGCATCGGATCGGCGCCAGCGTTTCCGAGCAGTTGGGCAAGTGATGTTGACTGCGCAGCGATGCTACCCGCCGTCTGCAGAGCGTGCATGAGCAGGCGCAACCACAGGCCAAGGATCAGCCCGGAGATGCTTTCCGTCAGGATCACATACAGCACCGTTCCATAGCCCGGCTCGACAGTCGGGATCTTCTCAGCCGCGGCCGGCAGGACAATCGTCGCCAGAAGAAGGCTCAGAACCAGTTTAACCCTGACCGATACACTCTGCTCCCCCAGTCCCGGCAGCGTTGATATCATCGCCGCGACCCGCAGGAACACGATGAAACCAAGCCATGCCCAGCCAGAGATCAGCCCGAGGACCTCGGCTGGCAGGGTCATGCCGCCACCACGCCGACAAGTGATGGACGCGCCTCGATCCCGATTTCCTCAAAGGAAAGGACAGGGTTGCTGATGCCTTTTGCCGCAAGGATCGTCCGCAAGAAGCGTCTTCTGCGTGCGCTGGTGACAAGCGCCGGGAAAATGCCACGATTGCTCGCCTGATTGATTTCGGAGGCCACCCCCGTCGTAAGCGATTCAAACATATCCGGCGGCAGCGCAACATCGAGACCACCGCGGGTGCCCTCGACCTGATAGGTCGAGAACGTATCCTCCCATTCCGGCGCGAGCTGGATCAGTGGCAGCGTGCCATCCTTGCGGCGCATCTCCGCCACAAGCTGGAAGCCGATGCGCTGACGCACATGTTCGCAGATGGTTTCGGGACTGCTGTGCTGCCCCCTCATCTCGGAAATTGCTTCGAGAATAAGGGTCATGTTTCGAATGCTGACCTGCTCCTCAAGCATCAGCCGCAGAACCTGAAGCAAAGTGTCGATCTGAACCTTGTCCGGGATCAGTTCGTCAAGCAGACGGCGGTTTGCCTCGGCCCTGACCGGGTTGGTCAGGGATACCATTTCGTCGAGCAGACGGCGCAGAGCCTTGAGCGTCAGCAACCGCCCGAAATTGCGCTTGATCACTTCCAAAAGATGGGTCGCTAGCACTTCCGTCGGGGTGACGATCGTGGCGCCAGTGATCGCCGCACGGTCCTGATCGTGCGGGCGTATCCATCGGGCGGGCGCGCCATACACTGGCTCTGTCACATCCCTGCCGGCGGGGAGGCGAGCGTGATCGTCGGGCATGAGTGCCAGAACAAGATCGGAATTCAGCTCACCGCGCGCGATCTCCACCCCATGGATTCGGATCACATAGGTGCCCGCTTCCAGCGCCGGTGCATCGGTCAGGCGGATCTCGGGGAGGATCAATCCGAAACCAGACGCAATGTGCCGCCGCATATTCTCGATGCGGATATCGAGACCAGTGCCCGGATCAAGCACCATGTTGACCAGATCCGGTGCAAATTCGACATGGATCTCATCGACGTCCAGCACGTCACCGATAGATTTTCGAGGAGCTTCCGCTGGCTCGTCGGGCTTGTCATCGACCACTTCGTCGACCTGCTTCTTCGACTGGCTATAGCCGATCGTGCAAAGCACGCCTGCACCAAGAATGAACGGCACAAAGGGCAAACCCGGTACCAGCGCAAAAAGCGCCATCAGGATGCCCACCGTCCAAAGAGCGGCGGGGTGACGCGCAAGCTGCCGCGCAACAGCGACATCGGTCGCACCGGTTGCGCCACCACGGGCGAGCAGAAGACCGGATGCAATCGAAATGATCACCGCGGGGATCTGCGAGACGAGACCATCACCAACGGTCAGGATCGCATAGGTTTCGAAAGCGCCGCCAAAACTCAGACCATGGACAAACACGCCCATGATCATGCCCATCACGATGTTCAGCAAGGTGATAAGCAGGCCCGCAACCGCGTCGCCCTTTACGAATTTCGACGCACCATCGAGCGAGCCGAAGAAGGTGGTTTCCTGCTGCTCCATCTCGCGGCGGCGCTTTGCTTCGGCATGGTCGATGGCACCGGCGGCCATATCGCTGTCGATTGCCAACTGCTTGCCTGGCATCCCGTCAAGCGCAAACCGAGCGCCAACCTCTGCCATTCGCGCGGCACCCTTGGTGATCACGGCGAAGTTCACGATCATCAGGACGCCGAACACGACAAGACCAAGGAAGACGCTGCCTCCCATCACGAAATTCGCGAACCCTTCAATCACGTTTCCCGCGGCAGAAGTGCCAGTATGGCCCTGCCCGATGATCAGTTTCGTCGAACTGACATTCAGCGAAAGCCGAAGCATCAGCGATGCAAGGAGGATGGTCGGGAAAGCCGAGAAATCGAGCGGCCGCTCAATGAACAGCGTCACCGTGAATATGAGAATTGCCAGCCCGAAAGAGGCAGCAAGGCCCACATCCAGAACCCAGGACGGAACTGGCAGGATCATCATCACGATCACCGCCATCAACGCCACTGCAAGCAGAACTGTAGGCTTGAAGACAGAGAACACCGACTTAGCAGGCATCAGAGCGCCTTCCTTGGCCGGAGAACTCAAAAGCAGGCAGAGAGCGTCTGAAGCACCATTTGACACTTTCGGCGCGCTCTGCTGATGAGTTTTGCCTGATAGACGGCCCACTAGGTCCTCTGGCCGCCTCGGAGCGGCCTGTCTTGCAGTCATCTTTTCTGGAATGATCGAGCATTGTGATCCGCGATCCCTTCTGGAGCGATAGACCATCGCTAGCGGAGCATGGTTTATATTCGGTAACTTCCGCTTAGATCATTCGGCGGGAATCCGCGTTGCTTCGAGAAGCGCCCTGATCGTGTTAACGGTTTCAGCGCCCGAACCAGCAAGGATTTCAGCGATAGCAAGGCTTGGAGCATTGGTCAGAGGATCGGGGATCTGTTCCTCACGCATCTGCATCGCTGCACTCAAGACATCCGGCTCGCCTTCCATGGCAAGCGATGGGTCGCCGGCCAGCCACGCCGAAGTTCGAGCATCCTGCATGTCGCCAAGGCTGTTATAGGCTTCAGCGGCATAATGGTAATCTCCCATCATGCGACGAGCCTTTGCACGAAGCCCAAGGATTTCTTCGCCTTCGAGACCGACCAGAGATATTTCAGCTTGTTCCGGTTCACTCTGGGCGAGATGGGCCATTGCGCGCAGTATCCGGACCTGTGGCTCGCGCTTATCAATTCCAGCAAAATCAAGCCACCGTGCCGCAGGCTGCGGCAGACCGAGATCAAGAAGGCGCCTGGCAACAAGGAGTGCGCTTTGCGGAGATGCAACCCCGTCGTAGCGGTATGGAGATGCGAGTGCATGCTTCAAGAAAGCCGTATCATGCGCCTGCTCGGTCAGTAACGTCAGAAGATCGGTCGCAGCCTTCGCCCGTATGGTTTCAGGGTATGTCGGCTGATCGAACAGGTTACCAAAGCCTTCATCATACTGCCCATTTGCCGTCAGTGCGCGCAAATGTGCGAGCCAAAGCTCAGGCCCCTGCTCGGTATCACGCAACTCGGTCGAATAGGCCCCAGACAAATCCGCTAGCCTTCCGTTCACCGTCTCTCGGTTCTCTGTGGCAAGCTCTATGGCTTGCACCATGGCTTCCGGCGCGTTCGGCCCGGGTTTGACGGCGATTTCGTTCAAAACCTGGTGCGCATCAGCATGAGAGCCGTCGATTCGGTCAATTTGCGCCTCACTGAACATCATGTCCTCGTTCACGCCGCCGGTTGCACGTTCAAGGCGTGCGAGAACGTTACGGGCAGGTTCGGGCAAGCCTTCCTCGGCAAAGCGTGTTGCAAGCCGAGGTCCAAGCAGCGTTCGCAGACGTAGTGGCAGCCCTTCGAAGGTCGCGAGAATCGCATTTTCGTTGATAGCAGAATTGGTTGGCAGATCCTTGGAACCGATCAGCGCCCAGAACGAAACCACG
The DNA here is from genome assembly GCF_030547555.1 of Salipiger sp. 1_MG-2023. Taxonomy (NCBI): domain Bacteria; kingdom Pseudomonadati; phylum Pseudomonadota; class Alphaproteobacteria; order Rhodobacterales; family Roseobacteraceae; genus Salipiger; species Salipiger sp. 1_MG-2023. The sequence continues at coordinate 27,554 of NZ_JAUOQN010000024.1, forward strand.
CCATCGCAATCTGCCTGCCCTGCGAAGACTCCGGCACGGTCGGTCTCGCCATCCACAATTCTCGCTAGCGCGTAAAGGACCGACTCGTGGCCCTCGAGTTCAAGGTCAAGCAAGGCGCGCGCCTCGGTGCCAAACCCGATGCTGATATAGGCTCTGGCCAAGTTGATCATTACCTCATGATCCAGGCGATCAAATTCACCAAAGAGCTTTCCGCGCAGTTCCGGGATGCTGCCCTTCAGTGGGTCTTCACCACCCCAGCTTGCCAAATCGAGTTCCTGATCGGGTACGCACCCGCTACCACCGATCCTTACGCGCGATTGCATGTCACCTGGCACTCGACCGGCTATGGCAGTTTCAAGCGCACGCACTGCGGGCGCCGGTGCCAATTGGGTACCTTGCGCCGTCTCTTTGCTAGAGAAGGGGACTGAGACCGTCGCCTCGTTCTCTTCCGGTTTGGGGAGGTAACGCATCGCTGAATCCAACAGCCCGTCCGTCGCTGCGGTTGCCAGTTGCTCCGCAAGCATCTGTTCGAACTGTCTGGGATCGATTCCCTCTGCAGGTGCCGTCTCCGGGCTTGCTGTTTGCTCTGAACGGCTTGCTACCGGGCTGAAACTTGGAAGCAGGGAATTTTCACCCGACTCCAAGCCAATACCAGGATTCTGGCCTATCCGGACACCCGAAGGGAACGACGTTGTCGAGTCAGCTTCGGAGGCTTGCCCAATGGACTTGGCTGAAGGCTGATCCTTGGGAAACTCCCGAGTCTTGAATTCGCCCAGGCGAAGGTCGACCACGAGCATGCGATCTGTCGCTAAATAGGATCGTGGCACACATGCGCAGCCCAGATCAATTCTTACACCTCGGCCTTCAGACAAGTCTGAAACCCCTGTAACGCGACCATCACTCAGACGTTCGAGCGCTCGCGACACATCGAAACTCAGGTCGCCTTGTTCGAAGATCACATCGATCGCGCTGCTCGAGATCTGCTCGACAGACCAGTCGAGCTCGGCCGGAAGGTCAAGGACAACCCGAGTGAAGTCGCCATGCTCTCCCGATCGAACGCGTACTTCCTGTGCCCACGCAGGGAAGGCGACGAAGAAAAAGATGATGATAGTCAATATCCGGGTCATGCCGCATCCTGCTTGACCGATTTCAACGCCTCTTCGAGATCCGTAAAACTCGGCCTGAAATGTGCCGGGGTATTCTGGCGCCCAACTTCGATGCAGATGTTCGTTGCGTGATTGTGCAGGTTCGCAACGAGCACTTCGCGGATCAGCTGGTAGAAATGCATGTCTTCTTCGACCACTGCCTTCACCTTCGTCGCGAACGGGCCCATGAAGCCATAGGCAAGGAACACGCCGAGAAACGTTCCGACCAACGCGCCACCGATCATCTTCCCAAGCACTTCCGGTGGCTGGTCGATCGCAGCCATTGTCTTGATAACACCAAGCACGGCGGCAACGATTCCCAACGCCGGTAGACTGTCCGCCAAGCTTTGCAATGCATGATTTGAATGCATTTTGTGATGCTCGAGCGCCTCGATTCTCTTGTCGAGCACCTCTTCGACCTGATGCGGATCGTCATAGTTCATCGACATCGAACGCATGGTATCGCAGACCAGTTCGACAGCGAGCGTGTCGCCCTGGATCCGCGGATACTTGGAAAAAATCGAAGATTCCTTTGGCGATTCAACGTGCTCTTCGATGGCAACCGGGCTCTGTCGCGCGAGACGGATCAACTCGAACAGCAGGCACAACAGATCACGATAGTCCTGCGGCTTCCACTTGGCGCCCTTGAAGACCTTGCCGATGTCCTGCAGCGTATGCTTCACAACACCTATATCGTTGCCGATCAGGAACGTGCCTAGAGCGGCGCCACCGATCATCATCATTTCGAAGGGAAGCGACTTGAGAATGATGCCAAGCTTGCCCCCAGCGAGAATGTAACCGCCGAAAACCATGGCAAAAATCACGACGATCCCAATGATCCCCAACATAGGGCGACTCCTTCACCTTTGACGATCAGACCCTAATCCCGCGGCGGTTAACAAAGCCTCATTAAGCTTCCGCCACAGGACAGGATGCGACTACATGACCAGAAATTCCGCGTGCAATGCACCGGCGGCCTTGATGCTCTTGAGTATGTCGATCATGTCGCGGGGCGAAACACCCAGCGCATTCAGCCCGGAAATCACTTCGGAAAGCGATGTTCCACTGGGAACCTCTGCCAGGCCGATACCCGGTTCCTCGGTGATCTCAGCCTGCGTGCGTGGCACGACGACGGTCTGACCTTCTCCGAACGGGCTAGGCTGGACGGTCAGGGGTGTTTCTTCGATCCGCAACGTCAGATTGCCCTGTGATACCGCAACACGCGAAATGCGGACGTCCTCCCCCATGACGATCGTACCTGACCGCTGGTCGACCACGACACGCGCGCGCCGTTCCGGCTCGACAGGAAGGTTCTCAATGGCGACCACAACGCGGGCTGGAGACCCGCCTCCAGCCCGACGAAGATCAATCGAAACCGTTCCTGCATCGGTCATCTCAGCGACACCGCGCCCAACATTGGCGTTGATCACCCTTTCGATACGCGCGGCAGTGGTAAAATCGGGCTCGCGTAGCGCCAAACGCAGTATCGATAAATCGGAAAATTCAAATTCGACTTCCCGTTCGATCCGCGCGCCAGCAGGGATCACCCCGGAGGTCGGAACCCCCTGCACGACCCGCGCCGCGTCTCCCTGGGCCTCGACCCCGCCCGCGATGACCGTCCCTTGCGCCACCGCGTAGATCTGGCCGTCTGCAGCATTCAGCGGGGTCATGATCAGCGTCCCTCCCAGCAGACTTTTCGCATCGCCAATCGCCGAGACCGTCACGTCGATCTGGCTGCCGGCCCGTCCGAACGGCGGCAGCCTGCTGGTGACAAAAACTGCAGCGACATTGCGTGGCCGAAACTGCTCCCCGGTCACGTTCACGCCAAGGCGCTCAAGGATGTTCTGCATGATCTCTTCGGTGAAAGGCGCATTTCGCAAGCCGTCGCCCGTTCCGTTCAGCCCAACCACAAGACCGTAGCCGACAAGATCGTTCGATCGAACGCCATCGACCTCTACGAGATCCTTTATGCGAACAGACTGCGCATCGGCGAAACCGCCAAGAAGCCCCATACACAGCGTGAGCAAACTCAGAAGCCGCATCACATATACTCCACCAACGACATCCGCGACGACCGGACGGTGATCGCGTAGATCGCTTCGAGTTGCGAGCGCGTGTTCTCGTAGGCGGTGGCGGCCTCGTATTCATCGGTTCCGACAAGCTCGGTGCGAGCGATCATCGTCGCCGTGCGTTCGCTCGAGTTGCGCGTCACGGTTTCCTCGATACGGCTTTCCAATGCGCCCAGACCAGCCCGCAGTTCGACCACCTGCGCCTGCGACGTCTGAAGGTCGAGACCGGCGCTTGAGATCAGCTCGGTCTTGACCTCCTTCGAAAATCCCAGATCATTACTGCTCGCCAGAACGGCCTTGGCCGCCGCCTTGAGCGTATCGCGGAACACCTGATCATCGGCCCGGATATCGACCTGCGCACTGTCGGTATCCGACAGCCGCATCGCCGCAAGCGACGTGCTCGACCCCTGATAAGCGAAGGTTTCAAACCCCCCGCCTGCGGTGTCGAACCATGTATCCAGCGCCGTTTCAACACCGGCAGAGGTCGTCTGTCCTGCAAGAACCGTCTCGAGCTCCGCCAGCAGGTCTTCACTACTGACCAGAGGCGGTGTGTCTGTCGCCGTGCCCGAAAACAGGAACCGCCCGCCAATCGATCGGTTCAGGGCGTTAGTCATCTGGTCGAGCGCGCTGCCGGCCAAAGTCGACAGCGTGTTCATCATCTCATCGGTCTGGGTCAACTCGACCTTGAGAAGATCTTGCGAAAGACTCTCGGAACTGGTCTGGATCTCTTCGAGCGTGCTTTGCATGATGCTGGTGATCGTCGTCGCCTCGGCCGTATTCACCCGGTAGGTCTCAAGCCGTGCAAGACTGCGGTCGATCGATAGCAGTCCGCTGACGTCGCCTCCAAGATGTGCGGCCTTGTCGCTGACGAACCCGGTCGCGATTTCCACCGCGAGGCTGTCCATATTGGCATTGAGGCGGTTCTGCTGGGAACGGAGGACCAGGGTCCTGGCCATATCGCCTACGGTATCCATGATTGGCTCCTCAGATGTTCAGAAGGGTTTGCATGAGGTCATCGACCGCGCTCACGACGCGGGCGTTGGCGGCATAATGTTGTTCGAGCAGCAACAGATCCTGAAGTTCGGCATCGGTATCGACGCCCTTGGACAGTTCGAGCTCTTTCAGCGCGGTATTCTGTGCGCTGCTGAAGCTTTGCTCGCCGTCCGCCCGCACCCGCGCGGCAGACACGGCGGAAACCAAACCGGACACATGCTCACTGAAGCTGCTCGTGCCGGTGCCAAGGCTCGATGAACCCGGAATGTTCAGACTGTCCAGCGCATCCGAATAGGCGGAGATCAGACTGGAATCCCCAACATTCCCTTGCGTCGCCGCGCCAAGCCCGTCTCGAAGGCGCCAAGTGCCCGATCCGTTGGGGTCGACCAATGCGTTCAAAGAGATCCGACCCGCAAGGCCGACTTCATCCAGAGGATCGAAGGCACCGCCCGCGTCGGTGAAAAGGCCGGGATCGCCGACGGCAATCGTGGTGTCGGGGCCGCCAGCTGCGAAGCGATCGATCAGATCGCGGGCGATGCCATCGACCACGGCCTGCATGTCGACCGCCACCACATCCCTGATCTGAAACTGAGCACCTAGCGAACCGCCGCCGAGCGGGCCGTCGTTGCTGCTATTGATCGGGTTTCCGTTGATCGTGAGACCCGAAAGGCCACCGCCCGTAAGGGTCAGATCCGGGGTCACCGGGTCCTGCGGCGTGAAGTCTACAACTGCTGGTTCGGTGCTGAACGACGGATCGTACAAAACTGTTCCCGAAGCCGCGTAGATCGCAAGCGTGCCGTGTTCTCGCTCGACCGTGCGCAATGGCACGATCTCCGAGATCGAATCCAGCACTCTTTGTCGTTCGTCCATCAACGAGGAGGGATCCCCGTTGCGCACCACGCGTTCAGCGATCGCATCATTGAGTTGCTTCACCTGCTGAAGCGAACCGTTCAGGGATTCTACTTGCTTCGCGATCGTGCGATCTGCATCGGTCCGCGACACCTGCAAGGTGCCGCTGACCTTGTTCAGCATATCGGTGAAATTCTGTGCCGACAGCGCCAGTGACTTAAGCCGCTGCGTCGACGACGGATCCGATCCCGCCGACAACAGCGCATTCTCGAAGTTGGAATATAGCGAGGTCAGTGACCCCGCCTCGCCGCTTTCCCCGAGCACGCCTTCGATCTTGCTGGTAAAAGCCTGCATGTCGTTGGCGTAGCCGGATTGCGCATCCGATAGCCGGCGGTCCGCAAGGACCACCGCATCGACGTTTCGCGTCACGCCGTCGATGCCGACCCCGCCCCCGGAAACGGAGTTGGACGAGACATCGAGCGAGCGCTGACCATAGCTTTCGGTCGTGGCATTCGAGATGTTGGATGAGACGAGAGCCGACTTTCGCGCCTGCATGGTGAGGCCGCTCAAGGCGTTGGACAAAGCTCCGGATAGTGACATTCAGCGGCCTCCTTAATTGAACCGGCGCCCTATGGCGTCAGCGTTTCATGTTCGTGGTTTCCTGAAGCATCTCGTCCACGGTCTGGATGACCTTTGCATTGGACGAGTAGGCGCGCTGGGTGCGGATCATGTCCGTCAGTTCCTGCGCGATGTCGGTCGACGATTCCTGACGGGCGTAGGATTTCACGCTGCCTGTCGGGCCGTCACCGGCATCCCACAAGAAGAACGATCCGCTGTCCTTCGACGGCCGGAAGGTCGAACCATCGACCGCGTCCATCCCATTGTAGTTCGGCAGGTCCGCCAGCGGCACCTGATACAGCACCCGGCTTTGCCCGCTGTCGTAAAGCGCGCTGACATAACCGCTTTCATCTACCTCGACCGACACCATGTTGCCGACCGAAGACCCATCCTTGGTCATCGAGATGGGTGCAAAACTGCTGCCAAGCTGCGACAAACCGCCTGTCGTTCCGATAGAACCGATCTCGACCTCGATCGGGCCGCCCACGACGTTGACGGTGAAGGTTCCCGACGCCGCGTCGTAAGCCCCGCCAGCAGCGCCCACCGCAACCGACGCGATGGTGCCGCCCGAGCCGGTCGTGCCATCGAAGGTGATGGTGTATTCGCCGATCGGAGTCGCCGGATCGGCCGAATCGGTCATCACCATCGTCCATTCATTCGATGTTCCGGTCGCGGGAACCGTTGGCGTGAAATTGATCGAGATGCTCTGCGAGATGCCGACGTTGTCGAAATACTCGATCTCGAGGTACTCTGGCTCCCCGGCGCTGCCAGCCTGGGTTGCTGTCGCCGGCAGGTTCAGCGCCATTCCGACAGATGTGGTCGGATCGCCGGTCAGGCTGGGGCTGAAACTGATCGGCTCAAGCCCATTGATCGTGTCTCGCGGATAGTTCGGAATCGAACCGTCGAGATTTGCCGGCCAGCCCATCAGGTAATACCCCGCTTCGCTTGCGAGATAGCCGTCTTCGTTGATGCGGAACGACCCGGTCGACGACAGCAGCATCTCGGGCTCGCCAGTGGCCTCATACTGCGACGCAGAAACCACCGGCAGCATGCCGAGGCCGTCGACCGCAAGATCGGTCGCGTTCGAGGTCGACACCAGCGCACCGCCGTTGTCGATCAGGCGCAGGTTGTCGACCTTGGTCCCACCTGCGGTATAGGTCGACCCGCCACTGGACATTACCAGAGCAGTGAAATCCGTTTCGACCCGGCGATAGCCGTAGGTCGACGAGTTCGCGATATTGTCAGAGATTGCGGCAAGACGGGTTGCGTTGCCGGCAAGCCCGGATACACCCGCATTGAGCGAAGAAGAAATTGTCATGACACGCCTTTCTGCTGTCTCGGTCAGAAATACCGACACAACAGATAGGCCCGTGGCCTTAACGTGACGCTAACAGCTAAAACTGGATCAATTACCCTGAGCGCTTTCGCCGGACCGCAAGGCCCGACGAGCGGATTCAACGGTTTCGCAGGAAGATAACCTCGATGCGATTGTTGCGCGGATCCATCGGGTTGCGCTGACTTGGTTCGCGATCTGCATGAGCGGTCACCCGCTCGACGCGCGCCTTGGGCAAGCCGTTGGCGATCAGCAGCTGGCGGAAATTATCTGCCCGCTCGGACGATTTGTCCCACGACGGATCCCTTGCGAGGACAAGCGGATACGCCGCAGTGTGGCCTTCAACCGCCAATCCATTGGTCACCAGACTGGACACCCGCTCGATCACGCCTCCAAGCGCGCGCAGCAGGTCTGTCGGCTGATCGTCAGCCGTGAACAGCGGCGCTTCGCTGGTTTCGAATAGCTCTACGATGAGACCCTCATCCGTCACCCGCGTCACGATGTGCCGCATCAGGTGATCCTCGACCATGCTTTCGCCGCCGCGGGCGTTAAGCGCCTGTTCAAGCTCGCGCAAAGCCTGTTCTTCGGCCTGCCGGGCACCCTCGCCCGCTTCGGCCCCGGGGCTCAGCCCACCGCTCGCTTGCCTGTGCGATGTCGGGCGCAGACTGGTCGCGCCCGTACCGACCTGAGACAGCGTTTGTTCGGATAACATACTGTCCCCGCCGAGCATCCCGTCGCCGCCGCCCGACACCCGCGCAATGGCGATTGTCGGGCTGAAATAATCCGCAAGCCCCTTGCGTTGCTTTTCCGTTGTCGCGTTCAAAAGCCACATCAAAAGGAAGAAAGCCATCATAGCGGTCACGAAGTCCGCGTAAGCGACTTTCCAGGCCCCACCATGGTGCCCGTCGCCGCCCGAAACTTTCTTTCTCTTGATGATGATCGGCGCGACGTTGCTGTCGACAGCCATTTTCACCACCTATTTAATCACCCCGCAGCGACCTTAGAGGCACAGGCATTACCCTGCGCTTAACAAATAAAACTGTCGGCTTAACGGGTGATTTCGGGCATCTCTGGTCGTGCCGTATTTCCCACAGGCAACCCGCGCTGCGCGCGTGCGCGTGGACAGCTCCGCCAGCATCCTCTAGCTCTTGGGAAAACCAGACATCCGGACGCAGGGGCGAGGCATGGAAGCGAAGGCAGGGTTCAGACCGGTACGGGCGTGGTGCCTTGCGGGGACCGCCGCAGCTGCGGTGTGCCTCGGGTTGCCGACCGGCGCGCAGCAGGTGCCAAGCTACAATACCTATGGCGTTCCCGGCCTGATCGACATGCCAAGCGCCGAGATGGCCCCGGATGCCACCATCAGCCTGACCTATGGGCGGATCGACGAAAGCAATCGCGGTGCGATCACCTTTCAGCTTACGCCGCGTCTTTCGGGCACCTTCCGCTATGCCGGGATCGGCAATTTCGACGATCCCAACAGCAACGCCGACGGGGTCTTTTACGACCGCAGCTTCGATCTGCGCTTTCAGCTGCTCACCGAAACCTCGATCCGGCCTGCCGTAGCCATCGGCTTGCAGGATTTCATCGGCACCGGGATCTATAGCGGCGAATACATCGTCGCGACCAAGACCGTCGGGCAGAAACTGAAGGCGACCGCCGGTCTGGGCTGGGGCCGGCTTGGCAGCTACAACCCGCTTGGCAGCTATGGCGAGCGGCCGGGCAACCTGCTGGGCAGCGGCGGCCTGCCGACCTATGATCGCTGGTTCCGCGGCGACATCGCCGGGTTCGGCGGACTGGCCTACCAATTCAACGACAATCTGACGCTGAAGCTGGAATATTCCTCGGATGCCTATGACGATGAATCCGATCGCGGTGGTTTCGAGCACAATTCGCCGCTGAACTACGGCGTCGAATACCGCCTGCCCAACGATGCCCGTCTGGCGCTGTATTATGCCTATGGTAGCACGCTTGGCTTTCAACTCTCCTACCCGATGAATCCCAAAACGCTGGGAATTCCCGGCGGGCTTGAAGCTGGCGGCTTGCCGGTGCGTCGCCGCCCGGCCAACAGCGTCAGCGATCTGGGCTGGACCGGCGCACTTGCCGCCTACGAGGACAACACCCGCCAGCGCCTGATCACCAGCCTGCAAGCCGACGATCTGAGCATCGAAGGCTACCAGCTCGAGCCGCATCGCGCCACGATCCGGCTGCGCAACGAGCATTACGGACGCCCGGCGCAGGCCATCGGCCGCGCTGCCCGCGCCATGAGTCGCATCATGCCGGATTCGGTCGAGGAATTCGTCATCATCCCAGTCGAGAATGGCACGCCGATGTCGGCCATCACGCTCAGGCGCAGCGATCTGGAAAACCTCGAAAACGATGCGGCGGTCGAAATGCTCGCCCGCGCCTCGATCACCGATGCCTATGGCAAGGCCCCGCCCTCGACCATCCCGGTCACTCCGAAATTCAGCTGGTCGTTGACCTCGTATTACGAAACCTCGACTTTCGACCCCGACGCGCCGTTCCGGCTCGACATCGGCGCGCAGCTTGGCGCGTCGTGGCAGATCACCCCGAACCTGTCGCTGTCGGGCGCGTTCCGCAAACGCGTGATCGGCAACATCCACGAGACGGAGCGCCTGTCGCCGTCCGAACTGCCCCGGGCACGCACCGACATCACCTATTACGCCCAGAACGGCGACCCCAAGCTGCGCGACCTCGTGCTGGCATGGAACGGGCGCGTCGGGCCGGACCTGTATGGCCGAGTCTCTGCCGGCTATCTGGAATCGATGTATGCCGGGGTGTCCAGCGAAGTGCTGTGGAAGCCGGTCGACAGCGCGCTGGCGCTGGGGGTCGAAGTGAACTTCGTGCGTCGCCGCGATTACGACCAGTTGTTCGCGCTGATGGACAACACCACCTACGAGCCGTTCAGCGACGTCACCCGCGAAATCCCCGATTTCAACGGCCATGTCTCGGCCTATTACGATTTCGGCGGTGGCTATACCGGTCAGATGGATATCGGGCGCTACCTTGCGGGCGACTGGGGCACCACACTGACCGTCGGGCGTGAATTCGCTAACGGCTGGAAATTCGGCGCGTTTGCCACCTTTACCAACGTGTCCAGCGACGAATTCGGCGAAGGCTCGTTCGACAAGGGCATCACGCTGACCATCCCGATGAGCGTCGGCATCGGCACCCCCACCCGCGAGTACGACACCACGGTCATTCGCCCCATCACCCGCGACGGCGGTGCACGCCTGTCGGTGCCGGGGCGGCTTTATGGCAACGTGCGCACGTGGCACGAAGACGAAATCACCGACAGCTGGGGAAGGTTCTGGAGATGATCCGCCGCATCGCACTGCTCGCCGCGCTTGTGGGTCTTGCCGCCTGCAGCAACGATCCCGAATACAAAAGTCCGATCGACGTGACCTCTTCCCTGCTGTTCAAGGGCAAGAGCGCACCATCGCAAATCACCCCTCAGCAGATCGTCGCGACGCTGAGCACCACGCCGCTGCCGGTGATTTTCCTCAGCCTGCCCGACCGCGAGACGCAGGCGCTTTTGCTGCGCATCGAACAGAACGGCCCCTATGCCACCTACGCCAACAAGGCGCGCCAGTCGGTGGTTCTGCGCGATGGCATGATCACCGGCACGCGCGGGCTCAGCGGCGATCTGATGTCGACCGATCAGGGTCCGCTGCTGGATCTGGTGCGGGCACGCCAGACCGGCACCGCCAGCTACATCCAGCGCTGGCTCACGCCCGAAGACGTCACCCGCGTCGTCACCTACAGCTGCGGCGTCGAACCGGACAAGCCGGTCGATGTGGCGCTCGGGCTGGTAAAGGCGCAGGCGACTGAGGTCATCGCCGCCTGTGAAAGCCCCGATGGCCCGGCCTTCGTCGATTACTACGTGGTGGATGGCAGCGGCGAAATCCTTGCTTCGCGGCAATGGCTTGGGCCCAACATCGGCTATGCGGTGCTGCACCGTTTGCGGAAATAATCCCGCGATCAGTGCAGCGAGATACGTCGCAGCACCGTGGCCAGCATAAGACGCAGATCGTAGCACAGCGTCCGCCGCTGCTGATAGATCATGTCCAGCTCTGCCTTGCGCGGAATGCAGCGGCGGCAATAGACATCCTCGGTCTCGTCCTTGCTGCGGCAGGGCGCCAGCAGCCGTTCTTCGGTGCGGTGAAACACCAGCGTTGCAAGGCCGGTGACACCGGGGCGCGAGCGCAGAACGCTTGAATAGACCTCGGGATGGCTTTCGGTATAGCGGCGCAGCGGCGGGCGCGGGCCGACAAAGCTGATATCGCCGACCAGAATATTCCAAAGCTGCGGAATCTCATCGAGCCGATAGCGCCGCATGAAGCCTCCGGTGCGGGTGATGCGGCTGGTCTTGTCGCCCCCCGACACGCCCCGGTCATAGGCATCGGGACGCATGGTGCGGAATTTCCACAGGGTGAACCCCTCGTCCATGCTGCGCATCCGTTCGGACAGGTACAGCACCGGGCGACCATCCAGCAACAGGATCGCCAGCGCCAGCGCCACGATGAGAGGCGACAGCATCACAATCAGCAAAAGGGCGATGATGATATCGAAAATACGCTTTGAAAGGGTCATTCCGGCCTTTGGCCCCGATTTCGCGCTGAAACCCGCCGATCTGTCCGGCGCTGCTGCTTTGGGGTCACGTCGCCCGTCCTGTTTGCGGTTTTCCTTGGACAACACGCTGTCTATCATGAAACGGACGCATTAAGAAAGCCATTGTGACACCTACGACATTCCGGGGGACCACCTTTTGTTGCGATCACGTCTTATTCTCGTTGCCTGCGCGTCGGCCCTTGCCCTTTCGGGGTGTAGCATCGTTCCTCGCGGCGCTGCCCTGCACTCTGAAGTGCTTCGCGAAGCCAATTCCAGCACCCCGACATTCGAAGTTGTGCCGGTTACCCGCGCCAACATGCCGATGGTCGCGTCCTGGCCCCGCACCGGCTGGGAGAACGACTTCGGCTGGCCAGGAACGTCGAACGGGTCGAACGTCAACGTGATCCAGACCGGCGACAAGGTCGATATCGTGATCTGGGACAGCCAGGAAAACTCGCTGATCACCAGCGCGACGGAAAAGGCCGCGCCCCTGAGCGGCGTCGAGGTCGGTGCCAACGGGGCGGTCTTCGTGCCTTATGTCGGGCAGGTGTACATCCGCGGCATGAGCCCCGATGAGGCGCGCGGCAAGATTCAGAGCGAGCTGGTGCAGATCGCCCCTTCGGCGCAGGTCCAGCTGAGTCTGACGCAGGGCCGCGCCAATTCGGTCGAGCTGGTCGGCGGCGTCGATGCGCCGGGGGCCTTTCCGATGCCGTCGCGCAATTACAAGGTGCTGGGGCTGATCGCCGATGGCGGCGGCATCCTGCCGACGCTGCGCAATCCGCGCGTGCGGCTCATTCGCGGCGGGACGACCTATGAAACTTCGGCCGACAGTCTGCTGGCCAACGGTGAACGCAACGCGCTGCTGATGCCGGGCGATACCGTCATCATCCAGCAGGACAACCACAGCTTTACCGCGCTTGGCGCGGCAGGCAGCGAAGATCTGGTGTATTTCCCCAAGGACAATCTGAGCGCGATGGAGGCTGTCACCCTGATGGGCGGTCTTCAGGACAGCCGCGCCGATCCCAAGGGCGTGCTGGTGCTGCGCGAATACCCGGTGCGGGCGTTGCGCTCTGATGGCAGTGCGCCGTCGATGCAGCAGGTGGTGTTCACCTTCGATCTAACCTCGACGGATGGGCTGTTCGCGGCCAAACAGTTCCGGATCAACCCCAGTGACACGGTTTACGCCACCGAATCTCCGATTCCGGCGGCATCTTCGGTCCTAAGCCTTGTCGGCACCACCTTCGGCATCACGCGTCAGGCTCAGAACCTCGACAATTGAACGCACTTTGCGGCATGAAAAAAGGGGCGCATCCCCCGATGCGCCCCTTTTGCGTTGCAACGCCTGCGGATCACTCGGGACTGACCGAATTCAGGTAGGCGTAAAGATCCATCGCGCCGGTCCTTAGCTTGAAGGACATGCCAGAACGGGCACCATCGTCGCCAAGGTATTCCTTGAGGAACCCGGACGGATCGACGACATATTCTTCGAAGCTGGCTTCGTCCCAGACCAGCCCCTTTTCACCGGCTTCGACCAGCGAGGCCTTGTAGCGCGGGAAAACGGGGTCGGTTCCTGCGGCGCGACCGATCACGCCATAAAGGTTCGGCCCGGTCCGGCCACCCTTGAAGATCATCTCTCCATCGGGTGCGACGATGGAATGGCACGACCGGCAGCTCTTCTTGAAAATCTGCTCGCCAGCCTCCGCATCCTGTGCCTGCGCCATGCTTCCGGCAAGCATCACAGCGGCGCATGCCGTGGCTATCTTGAAACTCATCCCGTGTTCTCCCGTGACAGGTTGTCTGGCGGTCAACCTAGCCGAAGGGATGCATTCCCGCCAAGGGCGACACCCGCGTCATGCGACCAAATGACAGTGCCGGCTTGACGTTCGCGGCCCATGCGGGGAAAGACACCAACATGAACACGCATATTCCTGCATGGATCGACGGCACGCTCACGCCGGTTGAAAAGCTCGACGCGCACCTGCGCGGGTTGCGACACATGGCCGTGTCGGTGTTTGTGCGCCGCGGCGACAAGATCCTGTTGCAACGACGGGCGCTGGGGAAATACCACACCCCCGGTCTTTGGGCGAACACCTGCTGCACCCATCCGTTCTGGGACGAGCCGCCTCTGGTCTGCGCCGCCCGGCGACTGGACGAAGAGCTTGGGTTGCGCGGCCTTGCGCTGACTCCGCGCGGGCAGGTGGAATATCGCGCCGATGTTGGCGCGGGCATGATCGAACACGAGCTGGTCGATATTTTCACCGCCAGCGCGCCCGAGGGGCAAGAACCGGTGCCCAATCCCGCAGAGGTGATGGAGACGCGCTGGATGTCGCTTGCCGCGCTGCGCGACAGCATCGCCGAAATGCCGGAACAGTTCACGCCGTGGCTACGGATCTATCTCGAGCAGCACTCGGATCAGATCTTCAGCGCCGCTTCCTGAGATAGACGTAATAGGCCCCGCCGCCGCCATGCTTGTTGTGCGCTTCCGAGACCTGTAGCACGGCCTGCGCCACCGGAGGCAGGCGAAGCCATTGTGGCACCTGCGTTTTCAGTACACCTCGACGGCGCGGCATCGGGTCATGCGGGTCTTCGCGCAGGCCCTTACCCGTGATCACCAGCACCAGACGCAGCGCCCGTGTCTGCGACATCAGGATAAACCGGATCAGTTCCGGATGAGCCTGATCCAGCGTCATGCCATGCAGATCAAGCCGCGCCTCGGGCAACAGCTTGCCACGCCGCATGGTCTTGTAGGCCTTGGCATCCATGTTCAGCGGCGCGCTTTTCAGACGGTCTGCGGTGGTGCCATAGAAATCGTGGGTCTCGGCGACCGGGGTGGCGCGATCGCCAAGGCTGAAGGCGGGCAGGGGGTCTGGCTTCTGTCGCGGCGGTGCCGGCTTCGGCGCGGGCTTGGGGACTTCGCGCATTGGCCTTCCGGGAAGCCGTTCGGTGGAACTGGCGACAAGGTTCCACAGCTCGAGCTCGTCGGGCCGCAATCGGCGGCGGCTCATTGGATCAGGTCCGGCAGCAAAGCATAGGCGCGCTGAATTGGCATCAGCACCACCATGCGACCGGGGTCCTTTATCGCGCCAGCAGCGCGCCCTGCGGCATCGCCGGTGCCAAAGAAGATGTCGGCCCGCTGCGCCCCCTTGATCGCCGACCCGGTATCCTGCGCGATCATCAGCCGGTGCAGCGGCCTGCGCCCGGCTTTTTCGATCCACACCGGCGCACCAAGCGGCGTATAGGCCGGATCGACGGCGACCGAGCGCATCGTGGTGATCGACCGGTTCATCGCGCCAAGCGGACCACGATCGGCAGGCACCTCGGTGACGTTACGGAAGAACACATAAGACGGGTTGGTGAACAGCAGCTCTTCGCCGGCAAAGGGATTGCTGCGCACCCAATCCTTGATGCGCTGCGCCGACACCTCATGGGCAGAAAACGTGCCGCGCTGGATCAGCTCTTGCCCGACCGAGCGATACTCATGACCGTTGGCCCCGGCGTAGCCGACCCTGAGGTGACGGCCATCCGGCAGGCGAATGCGGCCCGAGCCCTGAATCTGCAGAAAAAACAGCTCCACCGGATCGTCGACCCAAGCGATTTCCAACCCGCGCCCGGCCATCACCCCGGACATCAGGATCTCGCGCCGCGACAACCACGGGCGCTGCATCTGCGCCTCGGGCGGCATCTGATAAACCGGGTAGCGATAGCGCGGGGTCTGCACCAGCGAGCCGTCAAGCTCCGGTTCGAAATAGCCGGTGAACAGGCCGGATGCACCGTCGCGGATCAGGACAGGGCGGAAGAAAAGTTGAAAAAATGACGTAGCATCAGTGGTTTCACGTGCAACATTGCACAGGCTGCGCCAATCCGGGTCATCCATATCGCCGCAGGTCTCACGAAACACTGAAAGGGCCGCGGAATGATCATCCTCGGCCCAACCGTCCAGATCCGCGAAGTCGAGAACCTGATAAGTGATGTCTGTCTCTGCCGCGCTCATGCCGCCTGCCGGGATTACCCAGGCCAACGCGACAACCAGCGCGGCCCGGATTGCCCGCCTCATGTCTTATTCGTCGGTCGCCACAAGCTGCCAGTTGGGATCGTCGCTTCCCATGATGCGGCCGTAGGTCCACACGTCCTTCTGTTTGGTCACCGAGGTGGCCGACCCTTCGATCACCTCTCCTGCGGCATTCTTGACCACTTGGGTCAGTTCGCCAACATATTTCACGGTCACTTCGCCGCGGCGGCTCGCCTCGTCAAAAGTTGCACCCACAAGCGTCATTTCGCGAACGCCTGCGAAACTCGCCTCGATGGTCAGGCCCTGCTGACGGCGCTGTTCGATCACCTCTTCGAAGCTCTCGTAGACCTCGGGGGACAGAAAATCGCGCAGATCCTCGATGTCGCCATTTTCAAAGCCCATCAGGATCATCTCGTAGGCCCCGCGCGCGCCGCCAAGAAATTCGCCGACATTGAACGAGGGATCGGCGCGTTTCATCTGCGCCAGCGCTTCGGCGGCGGGGCTGCCTTCGGGGACATGGTCGGTGATGTCGAGATCGGGACCGCCTTCGATCACCTCGAAATCGGGGCGGCGGTCGCTGCGGTTCGCGGGAGCCGGGGCCTTAGGTTTTTCGAACCCGTCCCGTGTCCCCAGCACGCTGCGCAGTCTCAGGATCAGAAATATTGCGATCCCGGCAAGAACCAGAAGCTGGACGATGGGCGTGTTCATTGTCACCTCATTCAGGGGCAAACGTGGAAAAACGTGTGGTTCCGTCTTATGTAGGGGCTGGGCCCGCTCAAGTCTACCGGCCCGCGAGACGATAGGAGACCGCGCATGTGGCTTTTTCTGGCATTCCTCATGGTGCCACTGATCGAAATCGGCCTGTTCATCCAAGTCGGAAGCCTGATCGGCCTCTGGCCGACGCTGGCCATCGTGGTGATCACCGCGATCATCGGCACATCGCTGGTGCGTTCGCAGGGGTTGCGGGCGCTTGGCCAATTGCAGGGGTCTTTCTCGCGGCTCGAAGATCCAACCACGCCGCTGGCGCATGGCGCGATGATCCTGCTGGCCGGTGCCTTGCTGCTGACACCGGGGTTTTTCACCGATGCCTGCGGCTTTGCATTGCTGGTGCCAGGAGTGCGCAGCGCCGTGATGCGCCACATCGCCGCCCGGGTGCAGGTCACACGCTTCGAGATGGGCACGCGCCCCGCGCCGCAGCGGCCCGCCAACCGCGACGTCATCGACGCAGATTATACCGAAGTGTCGTCCGACAAACGCCCAAACCACCCCGGTTCGGGCTGGACGAAGCATTGAGGCACGCCCGCGAGGCTGCTATTGCAGAACAAAGCTTTTCCGAGGAGAGACACGAAAATGGCTGAAAACCAGCAGGAAAACCCGAACGGGCAGGCGGGCGCAGCCGCCCCGGCGCCGGTCAAGATGAACGTTCTTGCGCAATTCGTGCGTGACATGTCGTTCGAGAACATCCTTGCGCAGAAAGGCTCCACCGGCGAGGTGCAGCCCGACGTTCAGGTTCAGGTGAACCTCGACGCCAAGAAGCGCAATGTCGAGCACCAGTTCGAGGTGGTCATCAAGCTGAAGGTCGAATCCAAATCCAAGGGCACCAACGACACGCTGTTCATCCTTGAGATGGACTACGCCGGCGTGTTCCACATCGAGAACGTGCCCGAAGACCAGATGCATCCGTTCCTGCTGATCGAATGCCCCCGGATGCTGTTCCCCTTCGCGCGCCGGATCATTTCCGATGTGACCCGCGATGGCGGTTTCCCGCCGCTGAACCTCGAGATGATCGACTTTGTGGCGCTGTACCGCAACGAGATCGCGCGCCGTCAGCAGGCCAATGCCTCGGGCGAACAGAAGCTCGACGCCTGAGTCAGCGCGACCACAGGGCGTTTGCCCCAAGTTTTTCAACAAAGGCGGCGTGAGCCGCCTTTTCGTTTTCCGTGAGGCGCGAAGGCAGCGGTTCGCGGCGCCTTTGCGGGCGCCAATCATCATCGGACGGGCCGTCATTGCCCTGTTGCCGCGCGGGTGCCAGCACCAGATCTGGCTGTTTTCCGCCAATAAGCTCTAGATATACCTCAGCAAGGATTTCCGAGTCGAGAAGCGCGCCGTGCAGCGTGCGCGACGAATTGTCGATGCCAAAGCGTCGGCAGAGCGAATCCAGCGACGCGGGCGAGCCGGGAAATTTCCGGCGCGCGATATCCAGCGTGTCGATGGCGCAACCCTTTGGAAACTGAGGCTTTCCGGCCCATTTCAGTTCGGCGTTGAGGAATTTCACGTCAAAACTGGCGTTGTGGATCACCATCTTGCTGTCGCCGACAAAGGCGAGGAACTCGTCGACAATTTTCGCGAACTTGGGCTTGTCGCGCAGGAAATCGTCTCCCAACCCGTGCACCTGAAACGCTTCTTGCGGCATCGAGCGTTCGGGATTGATATATTGGTGATAGGTATTCCCTGTCGGGACGTGGTTGAACAGCTCTACCGCGCCGATTTCCACGATCCGGTCACCGGTTTCCGGCTCGAAACCCGTGGTTTCGGTGTCGAGAACGATCTCACGCATCCTGCCTGCTCCTGATATCCGTCATGATTTCGGCGACCTGCTGGCGCGCATGGTCCAGCGTGTCGGTGAATATGACGTAATCGCTTTTTGCGCATTTGTCTTGGTTCGGCATCTGACGGCTTAGAATACGGTCCAGATCCGCCGCACTCATGGTGCCGCGCGCCAGCACCCGCGCACGCTGTTCGTCCTGTGGAACGCTGACACAGGCGACGGCATCCATCTCGGCCTCAGCGCCGGTTTCAAACAGCAACGGAATGTCGAAGACGCCGATACCATCCTGTGCCGCAGCAAAATGCTCCCGATCCTGACGGACAAGCGGATGCACCAGCGCCTCGATCCGGGGCAGGGCGGTGGGGTCGGCGGCGATGATCGCGCGCAAGTGGTCCCGTGATATTGCGCCGTCAACGATCGCATCCGGGAATATTTCTCGCATAGGATCGACGGCCGCGCCGCCCTTTGCATATAACCGGTGCACAGCCGCGTCCGCGTCCCACAACGCACAGCCTTCCTCGGCAAACATCTGCGCGGTGGTCGATTTCCCCATTCCGATAGAACCGGTCAGCCCGAGCCGAAAGCGCATCACAGGATCGCTGCGCGGGTCGCCTCGTCGACCTCGGGACGTTTGCCGAACCAGCGCTCAAACCCCGGAACTGCTTGATGGATCAGCATTCCCAGACCATCGACGCAGGTGCAGCCCTGCTCTGCGGCCACTCTCAGGAACCGCGTCTGAAGCGGCGTATATACCAGATCGGTCACCACCGTTCCCTTGCGAAGACCATCGAGCGGCACCCGCAGTTTTGCCTTCCCGGCCATGCCGAGCGAGGTCGAATTGACCACCAGAGCGGCGTCATCCAGCACGTTGCCAGCCTGCACCCATTCGACCACCCGCACCCGGCTGCCGAATTCATTCTTGAGCGCATCGGCGCGCAGCCGTGTGCGGTTGGTCAGCCGGATTTCGGGCGCGCCCAGTTCCAGAAGTGACGCGATCACCGCTCGAGCAGCGCCCCCCGCGCCAAACACCACGGCCGGCCCCGCCGCAGCATCCCAGCCGGGTGCACCTTGGCACAGGTTTTCAATGAATCCGTAACCGTCTGTATTATCGGCATGAATTTTGCCATCCGCACGAAAGATCACGGTATTCACCGCACCGATCCGCGTTGCACGATCAGACACTACGTCGGCGATTTCGAGCATCTTTTCCTTGTAGGGAATGGTCACGTTAACCCCGACGAAACCAAGTTTGGGCAGGGTACGGACCGCAGCCTCGAAATCTTCGGCGGCGATCTCAAGCGGAACGTAGTGACCCGGCAGGCCATAGGTGCGCAGCCAATGACCATGCAGGCGCGGCGACCGGGAATGAGCGACGGGCGCACCGATGACGCCAGCAAGAGGAATGGAAGGTACAGTCATGATGCGATGATCCCCCGGTCGATAAGAAAGGCAAGCAACTCCAGCAGAGGAAGGCCAAGCACGGTGAAATGATCTCCGTCGACGCGTGCGAACAGCCGCACGCCCTCTTCCTCTATCTTGTAGCCGCCCACGGAATGGCGAATGCTGTCCCAGTTGCGTGCAATGTAATCGTCCAGGTAAGCGTCGGACAGCTCGCGCATCATCAGACGTGCCACGCCAACATGACGCCAGACCGGCTCGCCGTCCTGATAGATCACCGCCGCCGACAGCAGTTGATGCCGCTGGCCGCGCAGTTTCTGCAACTGATTGCGCGCGTCTTCGGGGGTTTCGGGTTTGGCAAAGACCTTGTGATCGAAGGCAAGCACCTGATCGCATCCCAGAACGAAGCTGCCAGGCGACCTTGTGGATACTTTGCGCGCCTTGTACTCGGCCAGCGCGTCCGCGAGATCTCGCGGCGACGCGCCTTCGGCTTCAAGCGCCAGCCGGATGGCCTGTTCATCGATTCTTGCAGGCTCGATTCGGTGCGGAACCCCCGCATTGCGCAGCATCTGCGCCCGGATTTCGGACCCGGAGGCGAGGATAAGCGCCGTCGTCATGTGGAAAACCCTGTTCAAAAATCCTGAATCTTGCGTAGGACTGTTCTGGGGAAAATTCACCGAACTTTCAAGACAGTGGAAAACTCCCGAGTCCTCCATGGCCCCATGCCGATTCCTCCGCCTGTGAACAAGGATAACTTAAAACGGTGGATGAGATCAGCTCAGGAAAGTTTTCCCATGTTTCTCAACCAAAGCTTTCGTGCGCAAAAACCCTTCATCCATTGGGCTTCGAGGAAAAAACCCGCTGAGTCGGCCACACAACATACACTGACTTATCCACAGGCCGTCTGGTTCTGGAAAACTCGGGGATGACTCAATTATCCACCGCAAAACACGGGCCTTACTTCCACATAATCCTTAAATCTTTCTTTTCTATTTTCTAAGAAAGGCGTCCTGGGGATACGCGTCACGCAAAGATTGACTCACAGGGCGCTGATCATTAGATCCGATCCTCAAGCCCGTCCGGGCAGACAGTTTCCCGAAGACAGTATGACATTGTGGCCGCTCCTACGGCCCGGAAGGATATGTAATGAGCATCGAAAAGCTCAACCTCTCCGACCTGAAGGCCCAGAGCCCCAAGGATCTCCTCGCCATGGCAGAGGAGCTCGAAATCGAAAACGCCTCGACCATGCGCAAGGGCGAGATGATGTTCCAGATCCTGCGCGAGCGGGCCGACGAAGACTGGCAGATCTTCGGTGACGGCGTGCTTGAGGTCTTGCAGGACGGTTTCGGATTTTTGCGCTCTCCCGAGGCAAACTATCTGCCTGGTCCTGACGACATCTACGTCTCGCCCGACATGATCCGGAAGTATTCGCTGCGCACCGGCGACACCGTCGATGGTGAGATGAAGGCGCCCGACAACGATGAGCGCTACTTTGCACTGGTCGACGTGACGCTGATCAACTTCGAAGATCCCGAAAAGGCGCGTCACAAGATCGCCTTCGACAACCTGACGCCGCTCTATCCCGACGAGCGCCTGAAAATGGAGGTCGAGGATCCGACGATCCGTGATCGTTCGGCACGGATCATCGACCTGGTGTCGCCTATCGGGAAGGGCCAGCGCTCGCTGATCGTTGCACCGCCGCGTACCGGCAAGACGGTGCTGTTGCAGAACATCGCGAGCAGCATCGAAAAGAACCATCCCGAATGTTATCTCATCGTTCTGCTGATCGACGAGAGACCTGAAGAAGTGACCGACATGCAGCGTTCGGTGAAGGGGGAGGTGATTTCTTCGACCTTTGACGAACCGGC
This sequence comes from Salipiger sp. 1_MG-2023, assembly GCF_030547555.1. Taxonomy (NCBI): domain Bacteria; kingdom Pseudomonadati; phylum Pseudomonadota; class Alphaproteobacteria; order Rhodobacterales; family Roseobacteraceae; genus Salipiger; species Salipiger sp. 1_MG-2023. The sequence continues at coordinate 49,013 of NZ_JAUOQN010000024.1, forward strand.
CACGCGGCACGTTGCTGTCTCCGAGATGGTCATCGAAAAAGCCAAGCGGCTCGTCGAACATAAGCGAGATGTGGTTATTCTTCTTGATTCGATCACAAGGCTTGGTAGAGCTTTCAACACCGTGGTTCCAAGCTCCGGCAAGGTACTAACGGGCGGTGTGGATGCCAACGCGCTGCAGCGCCCAAAACGGTTCTTTGGTGCGGCACGCAATATCGAAGAGGGCGGCTCGCTGACCATCATCGCAACGGCGCTGATCGACACTGGCAGCCGGATGGACGAAGTCATCTTTGAAGAATTCAAGGGCACCGGCAACTCCGAGATCGTGCTCGATCGCAAGATCGCCGACAAGCGGGTGTTCCCGGCGCTCGATATCCTGAAATCGGGGACCCGGAAGGAAGATCTTCTGATCGACAAGGTAGACCTGCAGAAGACCTTCGTGCTACGCCGTATTCTGAACCCGATGGGCACTACCGATGCCATCGAATTCCTGTTGTCGAAGCTGAAGCAGACCAAGACAAACAGCGAATTCTTTGACTCGATGAACAGTTAAGCGTCGCCCCGGGAGGCCGGATTGGACAGCATCTTCGCTCTTGCAAGCGCGCCCGGGAAAGCCGGGGTCGCGGTGGTTCGGGTATCCGGTCCGCGCGCGTGGGAGGCTGTCCGGGCGTTGACCGGATCAGTGCCTCTGCCGCGGCAATCCTCGCTGCGCCGCTTGCGCGATGCGGGTGGCGAGGTTCTGGACGAAGCGCTGGTACTTGTGTTCGACGAGGGCGCCAGTTTCACTGGGGAAAAGGTCGCAGAACTTCACCTACATGGCAGCATCGCGACGCAACGGGCCGTGCTCCGGAGATTATCGGAATTTGACGGGTTTCGGCTTGCCGAAGCGGGTGAGTTCACGCGGCGGGCTCTTGAAAACAACCGGCTGGACTTGACCCAGGTTGAAGCTTTGTCCGATCTCATAGAAGCCGAAACAGAAAGTCAGCGTGTGCAGGCGCTGCGTGTCTTTTCCGGTAAGCTTGGTGAGCGGATAGAACTCTGGCGCAGACAGTTGATCGAGGCCGCATCGCTGCTTGAGGCGGTCATTGATTTCGCGGATGAAGAGGTGCCTATCGACGTTACCGAACGGGTAACCTACCTCGTCAAAGAGACGATTCAGTCCCTTGAGCGCGAAATTTCTGGAATCTCCGCTGCAGAAAGGTTGCGAACTGGTTTCGAAGTCGCAATCGTTGGTGCCCCAAATGTCGGAAAGTCGACCCTGCTAAATGCGCTCACTGGTCGAGAGGCCGCGATCACATCAGAGATCGCGGGTACCACGAGAGATGTGATCGAAGTAAGGATGGAGATCGGGGGCCTTCCTGTGACTCTTCTTGATACAGCAGGGCTTCGTGAGACCGACGATTATGTGGAGCAGATCGGCATCTCGCGTGCACTTGAACGCGCGAAAACGTCCGATTTGCGCGTGCTGCTCTTAGGGGATGGCGTCTCGCCAGAAATTGACTTGAGCCCTGACGATATCGTCGTACGGTCAAAGTCAGACATCACCGGTATTGATGGCGGGATTTCGGCGGTAACGGGGCAGGGAATCGATGAGCTGGTCGGTAAGATTGCTGATCTTCTGAAAGACAAGGTTTCATCCGCCGGGTTAGCATCGCGTGAACGGCATCGTGTCGCCTTTCTAGCGGGTCAGGACTGGTTAAAGCAAGCACTTGCACATTTAGCATTTGGTCCGGAACGATACGAACTCTCTGCAGAAGAAATTCGCACGGCAATTCGTGCGCTTGAGATTTTGATCGGTCGTATTGACGTTGAGAACCTGCTAGACGAGATATTCTCAAGTTTCTGTATCGGCAAGTAGGAGTGTTTCACGTGAAACATCGCGATTTTGATGTTGTGGTTGTTGGCGGAGGCCATGCGGGCGCCGAAGCTGCAGCTGCCTCCGCGCGCTTCGGAGCACGAACCGCGCTGATTACGCTGACACTTGACGGGATCGGGGTGATGTCCTGCAATCCAGCGATCGGTGGGCTCGGGAAGGGGCATCTCGTACGTGAGATAGACGCGATGGATGGCGTCATGGGGCGGATTGCAGATCGTGCAGGGATTCAGTTCCGCCTATTGAATCGCCGAAAGGGCCCCGCTGTGCAGGGGCCGCGTGCTCAGGCTGATCGGAAAATCTATCGTAAGGCAATGCAGAGCGAGCTTGCTGACACGCAAAATCTTACAATTGTGAAGGGCGAAGTCGTCGATCTTCTGTCTGTAGACGGAAAGGTAAGCGGAGTTACGCTCGCCGACGGTAGCGAAATTTCGACACCTACAGTTGTCTTGACGACTGGCACATTCTTGCGCGGCGTAATCCACATTGGGGATCAAAAAAAACCTGGTGGGCGCATGGGTGAACAGCCCTCAGTCCGCCTTGCTCAGCGGATCGACTCCTTGGGGCTCGAACTAGGGCGCTTGAAGACTGGTACTCCGCCTCGCCTAGATGGTCGCACCATCGACTGGTCGATACTCGATGAACAGCCTGGAGATGATGAGCCGGTCCTGTTTTCTTTTTTGTCCAAGGCTCCAATCGTTCGGCAGGTAAGCTGCGGTATCACGCACACGAACTCAAAGACGCATGATATTATTCGCGAGAACCTCAACAAATCAGCGATGTATGGTGGGCATATCGAAGGTGTTGGGCCGAGGTATTGCCCCTCAATCGAAGATAAAGTCGTGCGGTTCTCTGATAAAGATTCTCACCAAATCTTTCTGGAACCTGAGGGCCTGGATGACCACACAATCTATCCGAACGGAATCTCCACATCGTTGCCGATAGATGTGCAATTGTCTTATGTCCGATCGATTTCAGGTCTAGAAGACGTTGAGATCACGCAGCCGGGCTATGCGATTGAATATGACTTCGTCGATCCAAGGTCTCTGGATCTACGGCTTGGTGTCCGTAACCTTCCAGGCCTTTTCTTGGCGGGACAGATCAATGGTACGACAGGGTACGAAGAGGCGGCTGCGCAAGGTCTTGTGGCAGGTTTGAACGCTGCGCAGGAGGCCCGAGGTTTGGAGCCTGTTCTGTTTGGCCGCGCTGATTCTTATATTGGGGTTATGGTGGATGACCTCACGACCAGGGGAGTGGTTGAACCATATCGGATGTTTACCTCTCGGGCTGAATTTCGGCTGTCTCTTCGTGCTGACAATGCAGATCAGCGGTTGACACCGCGTGGCATTGCCTTGGGTTTCGTATCTGAGCGTCGTAAGTCACTGTTTGAACAGAAGCAGCGACAGCTTGACGCAGGTAAGAAGCTGCTCCATGAGCGAAGCTTCTCATCTCGCGAGATTGTCGCGATGGGAATACCTGCCTCAGCCGATGGACAGAGAAGGACAGGTTACCAGTTGTTATCGTTTCCAGATGTCACCATCGACAGTCTGAAAACGGAAGAGGCTGCCTTCTCGGTGATTGATCGACCTATTGCGGACCAGCTAAAAAAGGACGCTCTGTATTCCAATTATATCCAGCGCCAAGAGCGTGATGTTGCTGCGCTACGACGTGATGAAGCGCTTGAGATTCCGGTGGATTTCAATTTCGAGCTGGTCGAAGGGCTCTCTCATGAGTTGAAGCAGAAGCTATCGCGTGCGCGCCCGAAGAACCTGTCTCAAGCGGGGAAGGTTGATGGTATTACCCCTGCAGCTCTTTCCTTGCTCCTGCTTCGGATTCGGCGCTTTTCTGAGGCGCGCACCGCATGAGCGACTTGCTCCCTGGATTGGATGTTTCACGTGAAACAATGCAGCGGCTAGAAGTGTTTCAGCAACTACTTATGAAGTGGTCGCCGAAGATCAATCTTGTGTCGAATTCAACGATTCAAAATAGTTGGGATCGACATATCCTCGATTCTGCGCAGCTGTTCATGCTTTTTGATCAAGCCGACGGTCACTGGCTAGACCTTGGGGCAGGGGGTGGATTTCCCGGGCTGGTCATTGCAATCCTTCGGGCAGAGCTTGCACCACAGTTGAAAGTCACTCTTGTCGAAAGCGATCAGAGAAAGTGCGTTTTTCTTCGCCAAGTCCTGCGAGAGACAGGGGTGGTCGCGAACGTACTGGCGGAGAGAATCGAAGCGCTCGAACCGCAGAATGCCACGGTCCTGAGTGCGCGTGCTCTTGCAGATCTTGAAACCCTTCTAGGGTTTGCCGAGCGGCATATGGCCGAGGATGGAACTGCCTTGTTCCTGAAGGGCGTAAATTGGAGAAAAGAACTCACTGCAGCACGGGAATCGTGGAATTTCAGCTGTTGCCATCGTAGAAGTGTAACAGACCCCAACGCCGTCGTCCTTTCCATCGGAGCATTGGCCCATGTATGACCCCTCGCGCCCCAGCGGGCCAAAAATCATCGCGATTGCCAACCAGAAGGGAGGCGTCGGTAAGACAACGACAACGATCAATCTCGGTGCCGCTCTTGCCGAACGCGGGCTCAAGATTCTGGTCGTAGATCTTGATCCTCAGGGGAATTCGTCGACAGGTCTCGGCATCGATGTAGAAAACCGCACCAACACAACCTACGATCTGTTGGTTGATGAGCTTGCGCTCAGCGACGTCATTCTTGAAACCCGTCACACCAATATCTCTCTGATCCCGGCGACCGTTGATCTTAGCTCTGCGGATATCGAGCTGTTCTCGAATGAAAAGCGCAGTTTTTTGCTGCATGATGCGCTTCGTCAAACCGAGATCGATGGGTTTGGGTTCGACTATATTCTGATTGATTGCCCACCCTCGCTCAATTTGCTGACAGTAAACGCGATGGTTGCGGCGCATTCTGTTCTCGTTCCGCTGCAAAGTGAGTTCTTTGCGCTTGAAGGGCTGTCGCAGCTGATGCTGACCGTTCGCGAGGTGCGCCAATCTGCCAATCCAGATTTGCGGATCGAGGGGGTTCTGCTGACTATGTATGACGCGCGCAACAACCTGTCGAAGCAGGTCGAGGACGACGCTCGGGAAAATCTGGGCGATCTTGTCTTTGCGACAGTCATCCCGCGCAACGTTCGGGTAAGTGAAGCGCCGTCTTACGCAATGCCCGTGCTGAGCTATGACAGTCAATCCAAGGGGGCTGTCGCTTATCGCGACCTCGCCGAGGAGTTGTTGCGCAAGAATGCGCGTCTGGCCGCCTGAGCCCAAGTCAAATAATAAAAGGAAGAGCAGCCATGTCAGAGAAAAGGGAACAGCGGCGCGGTCTCGGGCGAGGTCTGTCTGCGCTCATGTCCGATGTTGACATCAATCCAGGAAAATCCGAAATCGAGACGACCCCAAAGACACCTGATCGACTTGTACCGATCGAGAAAATTATCCCGAACAAGGATCAGCCGCGCCGGACGTTCACCGATGCCCAGCTAAACGAACTGTCAGAGTCCATCAAGGCCAAGGGCATCATCCAGCCGCTGATCGTGCGTGTCGCCCCGAGCGATCCTGAAAAGTTTGAAATCGTCGCAGGGGAACGTCGCTGGCGCGCGGCGCAGCTTGCTCAGGTGCATGAGCTTCCGGTTCTGGTTCGCGACCTTGACGACCAGGAAACACTTGAGATCGCGATCATCGAGAACATTCAGCGTGCCGACCTGAACGCGATTGAAGAAGCGGCGGGTTACAAGGCCTTGATGTTCAAGTTTGGACATACTCAAGAGCGGATCGCCGAGGCGCTGGGGAAGAGCCGGTCTCATATTGCCAACCTGCTGCGGCTGCTAAATCTGCCCGATCAAGTTCAGGAATATGTCCGCGCTGGGGATCTCTCGGCCGGTCACGCCCGGACGTTGGTGACGTCGCGTGATCCAGAAACCATGGCCGAAGAGATCATCCGCAAGAAGCTTTCGGTGCGTCAGGCCGAAGCGCTCTTGCGAGCGGAAAATCAACCGGCGCGGCCCAAGGTGGTCAAAATGCCGGGCGTGACCGAGGTGGAGAAAGACGCGGACACACGTGCGCTCGAGGGGGATTTGTCCGCTGCCTTGGGCATGAAAGTCTCGGTCGGGCACAAGGCTGGCACCGAGTCGGGCAAGCTGACGATTTCTTATGAAACGCTTGAAGAGCTCGATACGCTTTGCATGATCCTCAGCGCCGCGCGCTGAGGATTACACGGTCAGCAGATCTGCGGTCAGGGTGTTAAGTACCATCCGGCCGCTCTGCGTCACGCCAAATCGCTCATTTGTCTGCCACATCAGGCCCATGTCGATCAGGGTGGACAGATCGAGCGTTTCAGCCTTATCGCCGCCAATCTGCGCTGCGCGCGCAGAGTCGATGCCCTCGGACAGGCGCAACCCCATCATCAGGAATTCGTTCCAGACGTCGCCGGATGACAGCCGCTCGGTTTCGTCGCGGAAACTGGCGTTCAACCAGTCGCCAGGCATCCGGCGCGCGACAGTGGCATGTCGTTGGCCGTTCAGCGTGACCCGCCCATGCGCGCCAGGGCCGACGCCGACGTAGTCGCCACCACGCCAGTATACCATATTATGCCGTGACATTGCGTCGGGGCGCGCGTGATTTGAGACTTCGTAGGCGGAAAATCCCTGCGCTTCGCAGATTTCTTGCGTTGCGAGGTACATATCGGCCCCGAGATCTTCGTCAGGCAACCCGCGCAAGCCACCAGCCTGAAACCGATCCCAGAACGCCGTGCCCTGTTCAATGGTCAACTGATACAACGACAGGTGGTCACCCGCGATATCTAGTGCTTCGCGAAGCTCCGCACCCCAATCGTTGAGTTTTTGCCCCTGCCGCGCATAGATAAGATCAAAGGTCACACGGTCGAACACGGATTTCGCCACGTTCAGGGCGCTCAGTGCTTCATCGACCCCGTGCAGGCGACCAAGCTTGCGCAGATCATCGGGCCGCAGCGCCTGAACGCCAAGCGAGACCCGGTTCACACCGGCAAGGGAAAAACCCTCGAACTTGCGGATTTCGACAGAGCGGGGGTTGGCTTCTAGCGTGATCTCGATGTCATTGGCCCAAGCCCAGTGCTCGCGGGATGCATCCAGCGCGGCGCGCACGGTTTGCGGGTCCATTAGAGACGGTGTGCCACCGCCAAAATAGATCGAATTGAGCACGCGGCCTTCGGTCATCACGCCATAGCGCCGGATTTCCGAGGCCAGCGCCTCGGCCCATCGCGACTGGTCGACTTGGCTGACGACATGCGAATTGAAATCGCAATAGGGGCATTTGGCTTCGCAGAAGGGCCAGTGGACGTAAAGCCCGAAGCCTCCTGCGCGCCATGTGTCGGACAGGTCAGCCAAAGCAGCCGGTCACGAACTTGTTGAAGGCATCAGCGCGGTGGCTGATGCGGTTCTTTTCGAAGCGATCCATCTCGCCAAAGGTGATGTCATGGCCCGAGGGTTGAAACACCGGGTCATAGCCATGGCCCTGATTGCCTCGCATCGGCCAGACGATCTGGCCTTCCATCACGCCGGGGAACACCTCGTCATGGCCATCGGGCCAAGCGAGGACCAGTGTGCAGCAAAACCGCGCTGTCCAAGGCTGGGGCGCGCCGCTGGCAATCAGCTCGTCATGGGCGCGGGTCATCGCCATGACGAAATCGCGACCGTTCGGGGTTTCGGCCCAGTCGGCGGTATAAACGCCGGGAGCGCCGTTCAGCGCGTCGATCTCGATGCCGCTGTCATCGGAGAGGGCGGGCAGACCGGTCGCCTTTGCCGCGGCGTGGGCCTTGAGCCGGGCGTTGTGCACGAAGGTGGTGCCATCCTCGAGCGGTTCGGGCAGGTTCATCTCGGCGGCGCCGACCACTGAAACCCCGTGAGGTTTCAGCAGATCGGCGATCTCGACGAGTTTGCCTGCATTGTGGGTGGCGACCAGAAGCCGGTCGCCGGTGAACTTGCGGGTCATGCCACGGCGGCCTTTTGCGCGGCGACCAGCTCGGCCACACCTTTTTCGGCGAGGTCCATTAGAGTGCTCATCTGCTCACGGTTGAAGGTCGCGCCCTCGGCGGACATCTGCACTTCGATCAACTGACCGTCTGCGCGTAAGATGAAGTTTCCGTCGACGCCTGCTTCGCTGTCTTCGGGATAGTCGAGATCGAGCACTGGCTGGCCCGCGTAGATGCCGCAGGATACAGCAGCAACCGGCGATACCAGCGGATCGGAGGTGATTGCCCGCGCCTTCATCAGCTTGTTCACCGCCAGCTTCAGCGCAACCCAGCCGCCGGTGATCGACGCGCAGCGGGTGCCGCCATCGGCCTGGATCACGTCGCAATCGATGGTGATCTGGCGTTCGCCAAGCGCAACGCGATCGACGCCGGCGCGCAGGCTGCGCCCGATCAGGCGCTGAATTTCGACGGTGCGCCCGCCTTGCTTGCCGCTGGCGGCCTCGCGGCGCATCCGGCTGCCGGTCGATCGGGGCAGCATGCCGTATTCCGCCGTGACCCAGCCGAGGCCCGAGCCCTTGATGAACGGCGGCACGCGTTCTTCAAGCGAGGCGGTGCAGATGACGGCTGTATCCCCGATCCGGATGAGGCAGGAGCCCTCGGCATGTTTCACAACGTTCGTTTCGATTGAAACGGCGCGCATTTCGCTTAAATCTCGTCCTGACGGTCTCATCTGAACCCCTTTCTCGGTTGCGTTCGGGATACTGATGCCACGCCAGCCCCGCAACCCCGATTGACGGCAGGATGACAGCGTCTTTAATGGTCGGACGGCTTCGGAGGGCATGTATATGATAGAGGACCAAAGCCTGCTCTCGCAGATGAATGATCGCTCGCGCGAAGTTTTTCGCAAGGTCGTCGAGGGCTATCTCGACAATGGCGAGCCGGTGGGCTCGCGCACGCTGAGCCGTGCGCTGTCGGAAAAGGTATCGGCGGCGACGATCCGCAACGTAATGCAGGATCTCGAATTCCTTGGCCTGCTGGACAGCCCGCATGTGTCGGCGGGGCGGATTCCGACGCAGCGCGGCTTGCGGATGTTCGTCGATGGGCTGCTTGAGGTGCGCGATCTCGATGTGCAGGATCGCGAGGCGCTGGATGCGACGCGGGGCACTGGGGCGGGGGATGTCGGTGGTCTGCTCGACCGGGTCAGTACGGCGTTGTCCGGTGTGACCCACGGCGCGAGTCTTGTGCTGACACCCAAGCATGAAGCCCCGATCAAGCATATCGAATTTGTCAGCCTCGGGCATGATCGGGCGCTGGTCGTGCTGGTCTTTGCCGATGGCCATGTCGAGAACCGCCTGTTCAAGCCGCCTCCCGGGCAGACACCCAGTTCGATGCGCGAGGCGGCGAATTTTCTCAACGCGCTGATCGAGGGGCGCACTCTGTCAGAGCTGCGGCGTGTCATGGGCGATGAGATTGTGCGGCGGCGCCGGGAGATCGACAGCCTTGCCGCCGAGCTGATCGAGGCGGGAATCGCCAGCTGGGAAGGCGATGCCGACAGCTCGGCGCGGCTGATCGTGCGCGGGCGGGCGAATCTTCTGGGTGGTGAGGCAGAAAGCGACGAGTTGGACCGTATCCGCAGCCTGTTCGACGATCTGGAGCGCAAGCGGGATATCGCGGAATTCCTTGATCTGGCGGAAAGCGGCGATGGGGTTCGGATTTTTATCGGATCGGAGAACAAACTTTTCTCACTTTCGGGTTCCTCTCTGGTGGTGTCTCCCTATATGAACGCTGATCGTAAGATCATCGGTGCGGTGGGGGTCATCGGCCCCACGCGCCTCAACTATGGCCGGATCGTTCCGATTGTGGATTACACGGCCCAGCTGGTCGGCAAGCTGCTTGCCGAACGGAGCTAGAGGTTAAGACATGGCAGACCCGAAGAACGACGATTTTCTCGATGACATCGAATCGGCAGAGGCAGAGGCCTATGCCGAGGATGAGGCCGAGATCGACCCCGAAGCGCTGGCTCTGGACGAGTTGCGCGCCGAGCGGGACGATTACAAGGACCGCTTCATGCGCGCCTTGGCCGATGCCGAGAACGCCCGCAAGCGCGCCGACAAGGATCGCCGCGAGGCCCAGCAGTATGGCGGCTCGCGCATGGCGCGCGATCTTCTGCCGATCTACGACAATCTTCAGCGGGCGCTGAATGCGGCGCGGGAAGAGAACGTGGCGCCGGCGCTGATCGAAGGCGTTGAACTGACGCTGCGCGAGCTGAGCAATGTGTTTGCCAAGCATGGCATGACCACGATCACCCCGAAGGTCGGCGATCGCTTCGATCCGAAGGAACACGAAGCGATGTTCGAAGCGCCGCTGCCGGGAACCAAGGCTGGCGAGATCATTCAGGTCTCTGCCGAGGGCTTCATGCTGCATGATCGCCTGCTGCGCCCGGCGCAGGTGGGTGTCAGCTCGATGCCTGCAAGCTGAGCCATCAGCTTCTGCGCCAACGGCTCCGTTGAGCCGCGGCATCGCAGGCAGCGGGCAGGGTGGGGCTAGCCCCACACGCGGGATAAGGTGGGGGCCAGCCCCCACACCCCCGGGATATTTTGAGCCAGAAGAAGACAGGGGCGGCGCTTTCGGGCGCCGTCAGTTGTTTTTGATCAGCGCCTTCAGATCGTACAGCGCCTGCAAGGCGTCGCGCGGGCTGAGATCGTCTGGGTTGAGATCCGTGAGGCGTTGTTCCACGGGAGACGGCCCCGTTGCTGGCGGGGTGGCTTGGGCGGCGGCGGAGAACAGCGGCAGATCGTCGATCAGCGCTTTTGGCGTGGGTCGGTCGCGCTCTCCCTTTTCCAAGGCTTCGAGCACGGTACGGGCCCGGTCGATCACCGGCTTTGGCAGACCTGCCAGTTGGGCAACCTGTACGCCGTAAGAGCGGTCGGCGGCGCCCTTGCGGACTTCGTGCAGGAAAATGACCTCGCCGTCCCATTCCTTGACCGCGACCGTCGCATTGGTGACGCCGCTGAGTTTACCGGCCAATTGGGTCAGTTCGTGGTAATGCGTGGCGAAGAGGGCGCGCACGCGGTTGCTGGCGTGCAGGTGTTCCAGTGTGGCCCAGGCGATGGACAGGCCATCGTAGGTCGCCGTGCCGCGGCCGATCTCGTCGAGAATGACCAGCGCGCGCTCGTCTGCCTGATTGAGGATGGCGGCGGTTTCGACCATTTCCACCATGAAGGTCGATCGCCCACGCGCGAGATCGTCCGACGCGCCGACACGGCTGAAGACTTGGGACACCAGCCCGACATGGGCGCTTTGCGCGGGCACGAAGCTGCCCATCTGGGCAAGCAGGGCGATCAGTGCATTCTGGCGCAGATAGGTCGATTTACCCGCCATGTTGGGGCCAGTGAGCAGGGTGATCGCGGCGCCATCGCCTTGAGGCATCAGGGCGCAGTCATTGGCAATGAAGGCGCCGGCATTTTGCTGTTGCAAGGCGCGTTCCACGACCGGGTGGCGGCCTCCAACGATATCGAAGGCGCGGCTGTCGTCGACCTTTGGCCGGGTCCAGTCTTGTTGGCGAGCGAGTTCGGACAGGCCGAGCGCGAGATCCAGCTCGCTGAGTGCGAGGCCTGTTTCCGATAGCTGCGGGGCGCTGTCGAGGATGGCCCGGCGCAGGCTTGCGAATTGGCGTTTCTCGATTTCGAGACAATCTCCCGCCGCATTCAGGATACGGGTTTCCAGCGCCGACAGCTCGACCGTGGTAAAGCGGACCTGATTGGCGGTGGTCTGACGATGGATGAAAGTGTCGCTCAGCGGGGGGGACATCATCTTTTCCGCATGGGTCGCGGTTGTTTCGATGAAGTAGCCCAGCACATTGTTGTGCTTGATCTTTAGCGAGGACACCCCCGCCTGTTCGGCATAGCGCGCCTGCATCCCGGCGACGACGCCGCGGCCTTCGTCGCGCAATTGGCGCGACGCGTCGAGGTCTGCATCATAACCGGGCGCGATGAAGCCGCCGTCGCGGGCAAGTAGCGGCGGTTCGGCCACAAGGGCCTGATCCAGCAGGGACAGTAGATCGGTGTGGCCGTGCAGGGCTTTGCGGGATTCGGACAGCAGGGGCGGTAAATCGGCGTCGGCAATCGCCTCCGAGATGTCCTCGGCCTGTTCGAGCGCGTTGCGCACGGCGGCAAGATCACGCGGGCCGCCACGATCGAGGCCAAGGCGCGACAAGGCGCGATCGAGATCCGGCACCTTGCGCAGCCGTTCACGAAGCGCTGTCGCCTGCGGCGTGTCCATTGCCCAGTCGATGGCCTCCAGCCGTTCGTGGATCACCGGCAAGACCCGCGAGGGCGACGAGACGCGGCGTTCCAGCAGGCGCGCGCCTCCGGGGGTCACGGTGCGATCAATGACCGACAGCAGCGATCCGGCGCGCCCGCCATTCATCGAATGGGTCAGTTCAAGATTGCGCCGGGTCGAGGCGTCGATCTGCAGCAGTCGCGAGATCGCTTCGCTTTGCGGTGGGCGAAGCAAGGGCAGGCGGCCTTTTTGGGTGATGTCGAGGTAGTCGACCAGCGCGCCCATGGCGGAGAATTCAGACCGGGAAAAATTCCCGAACCCGGAAAGTGTTTGAACCCCAAAGAGATCGCACAGGCGTGCCTCGGCGCTGCTGCTGTCGAATGATGCCCGCCCCAGAATAGTGGGAACAATTCCCAAGTCCGAGAATACCGCGCGAAGCTCTTCGTCGACTGCGTCTGACACCAGCAATTCCGATGGAGCCAGCCGCGCCAGTTCTGCGCCGATGCGCGCGCGGCCCAGCGGCATGACGTGAAACGCGCCGGTGGAAATATCCGCCCAGCTGATCGCCCAGTCGTCGCGCAGCGCGGTTAGCGCGGCGAGGTAATTGTGACGGCGGGCCTCGAGCAGGGATTCTTCGGTCAGTGTGCCGGGGGTGACAAGACGCACTACTTCGCGATGCACCACGGATTTGGCGCCGCGCTTTTTCGCCTCGGCGGGGCTTTCCATCTGCTCGCAGACCGCAACGCGAAAGCCCTTGCGGATCAGCGTCAGCAAATAGCCCTCGGCGCTATGCACCGGAACGCCGCACATCGGGATATCGTCGCCGTCATGCTTGCCGCGTTTGGTCAGCGCAATATCAAGCGCTTCGGCCGCCGCCGCGGCGTCGTCAAAGAACAGCTCGTAGAAATCGCCCATACGATAAAACAGCAGGGCATCCGGGTGGCCGGACTTGATTTCGAGATATTGCGCCATCATCGGCGTGACCGTTGTCATCGCTTTCCTCGCCTGCACGTTTGGCACGGGCATAGCAAACCCGTCCGGAATGGTGAAAGGCGAAAACCACGTAGTTGAGCCGCGCCCGGCGCTGCGCTAACAAAGACGACGCCCACTTGAGGAGAGACACGCGCAATGGCCAAGATGAAGTACACCCGGGAAGAGGCGCTGGCCTTCCATCTCGAACCCGTTCCGGGCAAGTGGGAAATTCAGGCCACCGTGCCGATGACCACGCAGCGCGATCTGAGCCTGGCCTATTCGCCCGGCGTTGCGGTTCCCTGCGAAGAGATCGCGGCGAACCCCGAGCTGGCCTATGATTATACCAACAAGGGCAACCTTGTTGCGGTGATCTCGAACGGGACGGCGGTTCTGGGTCTGGGCAATCTTGGCGCGCTGGGATCGAAGCCGGTGATGGAAGGCAAGTCGGTGCTGTTCAAGCGCTTTGCCGATGTGAACAGCATCGACATCGAGCTTGATACCGAAGATCCCGATGAATTCATCAAGGCGGTGCAGCTGATGGCGCCGACCTTTGGCGGCATCAATCTCGAAGACATCAAGGCGCCCGAGTGTTTCATCATCGAGCAACGTCTGAAAGAGATCTGCGACATTCCGGTGTTTCACGACGACCAGCACGGCACGGCGGTGATCTGTGCCGCCGGTCTGATCAACGCGCTGCACATCTCGGGCAAGAAGATCGAAGATGTGAAGATCGTGCTGAACGGCGCGGGGGCGGCGGGGATCGCCTGCCTTGAACTGATCAAGGCGATGGGTGCAAAGCACGACAACTGCATCATGTGCGACACCAAGGGCGTGATCTATCAGGGCCGCACCGAGGGCATGAACCAGTGGAAATCGGCCCATGCCGCGGTGACCGACGCGCGCAGCCTCGAAGAGGCAATGAAGGGCGCCGACGTGTTCCTTGGCGTCTCCGCCAAGGGGGCGGTGACGCAGGATATGGTGGCGGGCATGGCCGAGAACCCGGTGATTTTCGCCATGGCCAATCCCGACCCCGAGATCACCCCCGAAGAGGCCCATGAGGTGCGCCCCGACGCCATCGTCGCCACCGGGCGCAGCGATTATCCCAATCAGGTGAACAACGTTCTGGGCTTTCCCTACCTATTCCGCGGTGCGCTTGATATTCACGCGCGGGCGATCAACGACGCGATGAAGATCGCCTGCGCCGAGGCGCTCGCCGCCATCGCCCGCGAGGATGTGCCGGACGAGGTCGGGCTGGCTTATGGCAAGCAGCTCAGCTTTGGCCGCGATTACATCATCCCGACGCCGTTCGATCCGCGCCTGATTCACCGCGTTCCGCCCGCCGTGGCAAAGGCGGGGATGGACACGGGCGCGGCGCGCCGACCGATCATCGACATGGAGGCCTACGAGGAAACCCTGCGCGGGCGGATGGATTCCACCGCTCCGATGCTGCGCAGCATCAACAACCGGGCGCGTCAGGCGCAGGCACGGATGATCTTTGCCGAAGGCGATGACGTGCGCGTGCTGCGCGCCGCCGTGATGTATCAGCGCAACGGGCTGGGCAAGGCGCTGGTGGTGGGCCGCGACGACGATGTGAAACGCAAGCTCGAAGAGGCCGGGCTCGGCGATGCCTTCCGCGAGATCGAGGTGGTGAACGCGGCCAACACCCGACATCTCGAGACCTACAAGGATTTCCTCTACAAGCGGCTGCAACGGCATGGCCGCGACCAGAAGGACATTCACCGTCTGGCGGCGCGCGATCGGCACGTGTTCGGCGCGCTGATGCTGGCGCATGGCCATGCTGACGGTCTCGTCACCGGCGCGACCCGCAAATCGGCGCATGTGATGGAGCGGATCAACACGGTGTTCGATGCCGACGCGCCGCATGGTGCGGTCGGGGTCACGGCGCTGCTGCTCAAGGGGCGGATCGTGCTGATTTCCGATACGCTGGTGCATGAATGGCCCGACGAGCGGGATCTGGCGACCATCGCCGAGCGCGCGGCAGGCGTGGCGCGGCATCTGGGGCTGGAGCCGCGGGTGGCCTTCGTGTCGTTCTCGACCTTCGGCTATCCGGTGTCGGAACGGGCGACCAAGATGCATCTTGCGCCGCAGATCCTCGACGAGCGTGGTGTCGATTTCGAATACGAAGGTGACATGACCGTCGATGTGGCACTGAACACCAAGGCGCAAGAGGCCTATCCGTTCCAGCGCCTGACCGGCCCGGCGAACATCCTTGTGGTGCCGGCGCGGCACTCGGCGTCGATCTCGGTCAAGCTGATGCAGGAAATGGCCGGGGCGACGGTGATCGGGCCGATTCTGGCCGGGGTGGATGCCTCGATCCAGATCTGTTCGACCAACATGACGGCGAACGACATCCTCAATATGGCGGTTCTGGCGGCCTGCAAGGTCGGCTGAGACACGCCCGTCCCGCTGGCGCTGTCAGCGGGACGGTCAGGAACAGGAAGGGCTTAGATGACGATCTGGAACCTTGGGTCCATCAATGCGGATCTGGCCTATGCGGTGCCGCATCTTCCGGCGCCGGGCGAGACCATCGCGGCAACGTCGCGGATGGTCGGGCTTGGCGGCAAGGGCGCCAACATGTCGGTGGCGGCGGCGCGCTGCGCGGCGCGGGTGGTGCATCTGGGCGCGGTCGGGGCGGATGGGGCCTGGGCGATCGAGCGAATGATGGAATACGGCGTCGACACCCGGTTCATCGCGACGGTCGACGGGGTGACGGGCCATGCGGTCATCATGATCGACGCGGCCGGTGAAAATTCCATCATCCTGCACCACGGCGCCAATCATGAGATCCCTTATGACCTTCTGGCGCGGGCGCTGTCCGAGGCGGGCACCGGCGACTGGCTGCTGATGCAGAATGAAACGCTGCTTCAGCCCGAAGCGGCGCAACTGGCGCGGCGCATGGGGCTGAAGGTGGCCTATGCGCCCGCCCCGTTCGAGGCAGAGGCGACGCGCGCGGTGCTGCCCCATGTCGATCTTCTGGTGCTGAACGCGCTGGAACTGGAGCAGTTGCAGCAAGTGCTGGGGTTAGATTTTGCCGGGATGGGCGTGGCCACGGTGGTGGTCACCGAGGGCGCAAAGGGCGGCAGGGTGCACCAGCAGCGCGGCGGCTGGCAGCCCGAGCGGTTCGAAGCGCCTAAAGTCGTGGCGGTCGATACCACCGGCGCCGGGGATACCTTTACCGGCTATCTGGTGGCGGGGCTGGATCGGGGGATGCCCTTGCGGCAGGCAATCGGGCTAGCGGCGCGGGCCTCGGCGCTGATGGTCACGCGGAATGGCACGGCGGATGTGATCCCGGATTTGAAAGACGTGCAGGACGCGGGCCTGTAACCCCTTTCGCACGGCAGAAATCCGGCCTAGCGTCGCGGCATGGACAAGGTCACCACACATCAGGCGCAGGATGATCCGCGCAACGACGAGATCCTGATCTGGGTCAATGGCACGCTGAAACCAAAGGCCGAGGCCATGGTCTCGGTCTATGATTCCGGGTTCATGCTGGGCGATGGGATCTGGGAAGGGCTGCGGCTGTACAATGGCCGCTGGTCGTTTCTGGACGAGCATCTCGATCGCCTGTTCGAGGCGGCTCTGGCGATCGATCTTGATATCGGGATGGATCGCGCCGCGCTGATCTCTGCGATTCGTGCCACGCAGGACGCCAACGGCATGGTTACCGATGCGCATTGCCGGCTGATGGTGACGCGCGGGGTCAAGATGCGGCCCTTTCAGCATCCCTCGCTGTCGGTGTCAGGGCCAACCGTCGTGATCCTGATGGAACATTCAAAGCCGTCCATCCCGCGCCCGATCCGGCTGGCGACGGTGCCGCACCTGCGCGGTCTGCCGATGACGCAGGACCCCAAGCTCAATTCGCATTCCAAGCTGAACTGCATCCTTGCCTGCATCGCCGCCGAAAAGGCTGGCGCGGACGAAGCGCTGATGTTGGATGTGCATGGGTTCGTGAATACGACGAATGCCTGCAACTTCTTCATTGTGCGCAAGGGCGCGGTTTGGACCTCGACTGGCGATCACTGCATGAATGGCATCACGCGTGGCAAGGTGATCGCGCTTTGCAAGGCGCATGGAATCCCCGTGTATGAGCGCAATTTCAGCCTCGTCGACACTTATGGCGCCGATGAGGCCTTCCTGACAGGAACCTTTGGTGCGCAGACGCCGGTCGCCGAAATCGACGGTCGAAAGATCGGAACGGGCGAAATGGGCCCGGTCACGGAAAGGATTCGGCAGCTTTACAAGGCGATGGTGGCACCATGAGGGATTTTTCATGAGGCTCTGGCGATGAGAATTGCCATGTGGTCCGGCCCGCGGAACCTGTCGACGGCATTGATGTATGCTTTCGGCAGTCGGCCTGATTTTCATGTCGTGGACGAACCATTCTACGGCCCATACCTGCGCCGCACCCGCCTGCCGCATCCGATGGCACAACAGATCATGGAAGACCGGTTCGAAACCGCGCGCGAAGTGTCAGCGGCTTTGCGTGGCCCGCTGCCGCAAGGCAAGCAGCACGCGTATCACAAGCACATGTGTCAGCACATGATTCCGGGAATGCCGCGCGATTTCATGTCATCCTGTGTGCATGTGTTCTTGCTGCGCCACCCAGCGCGGGTGGTGGCGAGCTTTTCCAAGGGCTACGAGAATCCGACCGCCGCCGACATCGGCTTTGAAGCGCAGGCCGAGCTTTATGATCACGTGCTGTCGCTTGGTCTTCACCCGCATGTCATCTACAGCGCCGATATCCGCAACGATCCGGAAGGGCAGCTGCGTGGCCTGTGCAAGCGCATCGAGCTGGAATTTAATCCAAGGATGCTACATTGGCCGCTTGGAGGCCACCGGTCTGATGGCATCTGGGCGTCGCACTGGTATGGTGCCGTGCACAGGTCTACCGGCTTTGCCGGGCCCGAAGGCCCGTTGCCCGAGCTTGATGCCGCGGGACGCGCGCTTGTTGCGCAAGCCATGCCACATTACGAGAAAATGCGCGAACGGTTAGCTTAGGCCGAGAGCGCTCAGGGTTTTTTGGCAGCGCTTGCCTTGGTAAAACCGGTCAAGAACTTTCCTGAACTCTGCAGGCGCGTCTTTGACCGCTGAAAAAAGTGTCATGCTGGATCGCAGCTTCAACGCGTCGATAGAGCCGAGAATCCGCACAGGATCCGTTTCGGGTTGATGCAAGAGCAGCAAGGACGCTTCTGCCAGCCGTGCGCGAAGAATCGGGTGCGACAAGTAGGCCTCTGCCTCTGCCAGATTGGCGATACCGTAATGCCGCGCGGTCTGAGACGGTCATCCCCCCGTTTTTACGGGGGCTTGGTCGTAGAATTTACGCGGCCATGCTCAGTTTCTGGGCGGGCGTCATCCCGCC
>NZ_JAUOQN010000025.1:0-63386 GCF_030547555.1 Salipiger sp. 1_MG-2023
CCGCTGTTCTACAAAGACAACACACGCATGTTCTACGGCGACGCAAAAGCATCCCTCGGCGAACTGCTCAGCAGGATATCGTGACAGGGGCGGCGTTGCCGGTAACAATCGGCCGGCAAGACTGGCCTGCAACATTGGGAGGAGAGGCAGGACATGGAGTATCTCGTCTACGCGAGTCAGGCGGCGGTGCCGCCGGACGCAGAGGATCTATCGGCGCTGCTGTCTTACAGCCGTCTGCGCAACCTGCAGGAGGGCATCACGGGCATGCTGATCTATCGCTTCGTGCCCGAGGCCGGGCGTGGCACGTTCATGCAATTGCTCGAAGGCCCGCGCCCGGCGCTGGATGCGGTCTGGCAGCGGATCTCGTCGGACCGGCGGCACCATTCCATCGTGGTGATCGAAGAAGGCACGGCCCCCGAGCGGACCTTTCCCGACTGGTCGATGGGCTTTCGCAATGTCGACGAGGCGGCGCTGTCGGGGATCGAAGGCTTTGCCGATCTCGGCTCGGATGCCTTCTGGGATCGTGTCAACTTTCGCGTGCCGACCGGCGGGTTGCGGCTGTTGCGCAGTTTCTACGAGCCGGTTTGATACTGGTCGGTTTGATGCGGGTCGGTCTGAAACGTCCTGTCGCGTGATCTGCCAGCTGGGTCCGTCAGAGCCACGTCGACGGACCTGCTTGGCGTGCATGATCAGGCGCAGCACCATGACCGTCATGTGATAGCGTGGGGCGCGATTGCCACGTTTCAGGCACGGCGCGCCGCCGCCCAGAGGGTATGCTGATGTCCCCGAAGATGCCCCTTGCCCTCGCGAGCCTTGGTGCGGGCAAGCATCAGCATAGCTAGCGGATGCCACATTCGGCGCGGAAACTCCTGGTCTGATCATCCGCGCCATGCCTTTCGACATTTCAAAGAGCTGCTCGCATTAAGCGGGACGCTGGCCGCTAGATGGAATTTCCCAAGAGTCAGCGCGACGATCCGCAAGGATCGCGCCGTTCCGATCCTGCCCCGGCAATGCAGACGGTTCAAGGCAAGCCGGGCGTCACGGCATGGCAGGGCGGCGGGGATGCCCAGAGGCTAAGCTGACAAGCGAAATCATCCGAAACGTTGCGAAACACCCGTTCCCTTGCAACCGGCAGATCTCCGCATTCTTGTCGGGAAATGGGGGCGACATTGGAAACGACATCTGCTGGGGATCATAGGCGCAGGCGATCGACCAAGACCCGGCCCCGATCTCACCCAGTTTGCTCCGGACGTCGTAAATCATCCACCAGAGCCGCCACGCGTGTTGCGGCATTGCCTGCAGTCCGGCGCGGGCGCAGTGATCTGCTGGCAAATCCCCGCCGACAAGAGATGCGCGCGGATGATATATCGATACTCTCAATCATCAACCGACTGTGCCGAACGCGCAAGCAGCAGACTGTTTCCCTGCATGTCTTGCGGGGCGGTCTGCAGGCCGGGCGTCTCATCAACCGGACCGGATTTGGCAAGGCTGAGCGGCCGAATGGCGCGCTTCAACACCCTGCGCCCGACGACGCGAGCCTTGACGCGAGACAGACCGGACAAGCGGTATGCTAGCTGTCCGGATGACACTTGGCTGATCCACAAACCAGTCGGACAGAGCATGACCACTCTACTGCGCAAGCCCTGAACTCGGCGCGGTGGCTGACATTGTCGATCGGTTGGGGATGTGCGCGGGCTTAGAGGGCCGGTGGTCGAGGCCTGAGGCACCCGCAGGGTTTGTGGCGAAGCCTTCCTCGGGGCAGCCAATCGATGGCAGGGCTGGCGCGCGGCGATTGTCCCGGCCCCGCGCGCGCCCTGAGGGCTGCGTGATCGTGCCCGCGCGCCGGCACTGCGCCCCATTGCGCAAGCTGCGCCTTTCACCCCGTTCGAAACACCCGTCAAGACCCGCGCCATGATGTTGCAACTTGGGCTGACGGTCTGCGCCGAGGCAGTGCCGGGGCTGGATATGCCGCTGCTGGCGTCGAACCTGCTGGGGCAGGTGCTGCGCGATCATGGCTTGCCATTTTGTACGAGCGCTGTGCGAGACCCAGCCGTAGTGCCCCGGCCTCCCCGCCTCTGCGCTCAGCCACCGCTCCCATGCACACCGCGCTGCCTGCGGCGTTCTGGGTTATGTGCAAAACTGCTACGAGTCCCTCGGCTCGCTGGTGCTGGGCCTCGCTTCAAGCGATCTTCTGAACGGTGCGCTGAGGGTATGCCTTTGGCGGCTGGTCGCGCGGCGGCGATCTTCACGTAGCACAGGACGCTGGCCCCGCCTGTCGCGCCGCGCCCTGCGTTTCTTCTGGCCCCAAATATCCCCGCCGGAGGCATCCTGACCGTCAACCGGGCGCATCGCCCGCAATCACAGCCCGCAGGCGGACGTTTGTTGCCCATCACAGATCTGCGAGCTCACGTCTATTCCCAGGATGATTGCTCCGGGCATCCGAAAAATTCCTTCGCCACACACGAGTCATCGCAGCAGGCGCGCGCCCTGCTGGAGCCCCGCCAATATCCGCGAATCTCAGGCAGGCTTTGGAACGGCGGCTCTGCCTGCAGGGGCAGGGGCGCAGATAGGCCCAAGCCTGATCCTGCAAGTCTACCAGCAGACCCCCCAAAAAAAGCACGGTCCGGGCCTGCGCCAGCAGCGCCACCGGTCGGGGACTCGCAGGGTGTTGGGGCAGGGAATGAATACCAATCCGTTTTCGGCGGCCAGCGTCTCGATGCGCAGACTCGCCTGATCGCAGCGCCCCGGGCTTCCGCGCCGCCGACCCTACGCCCGGAGCGCCTGCCCCGTGCAATCTCTGCGACATTGCTTCGCGCGCGGCGTGGTTGGGGCGAGGCACAACAACGCCGCGCGCCTAACTGGGCCGATGCTAGGCCAGTCGCCGAGCGTGCCCTTACAGATCCGCTGACCCTGCAAGCCGGACCGAAGAGGATCAGGCCAGAAGATCCGCCTTCGCGGTCTCGAACGCATCGGACGGATAGACTTGGGCGTCGATCCCCAGCAGTCTGCGCCCGACCCGGGCGGCGAGCCGCATCCAGGCGGCATCGGCGACGATCGCCGCCCGGTCGATAAGCTGGCGATGATCGCGGATCATCCCCAGATGGGCGTCCAGCGCCGCAAGACCCTGCCAGCCATCGAAATCGCGCAGGTCGAGCAGCAGGCGGAAACGGTCGTTGCGGCGGATGAAGGCGTTCATATCCTCTGCCTCGCCGTCATAGGCCGCAGCGTCGAGCTTGCCCAGCAGCGAGACCTTGAGCACGCCGTCGCCCAGATCCTCCTGATGCAGCGCACCAAGAGATTCGCGCAGCCAGCGGCGGGCGTCGTCTTCCTCGCCGGGGGCGAAGATCGCAACCGGGCAGGGGTAAAGCGCCGAAAACCCCCGCACGAGCATATTGATGCTGCGCAGGCCGCAGACCATCGCCACGCGGTCGAACCCGTTCCAGTGGCGCAGCCCGAGCCGCGCGTCCTCGAGCATCGCGTCAAACTCGTAGCCCTCGAAATCATCGGCGATGATGGCCAGTATGCGCACCCTGTCATTGGCCTCGATCGCGGCGTCCAGCGCGGGGGTCAGCACGTCTTCGTAGTCGTCGTCGGTGATCTTGCCCGAAAGCCTGACCTCCATCGGTGTGGCACCCATCTGTGTCATGAGCTTGATCATGGTCTCTTCCTCCCTGTTTTATTTACATGGGGATGACCCTCGCGGGCGCCAAGGCCCTGCGACACCATCACGCGCCGCCCTTGTACTGTGTTTTTAGGGGTTGTCGGGCTGTGCCATCGCACTTGCACCTTTGGCCGACGGGCTGCGCTCATGCCGATAATTGGCGTGTGTTGTGCAGTGCCGTGGTGGGCGCCGTGCAGCCTGTTTGGGCGCAGACCGATCAAGCCCGCCCCGATTGTTGCGATGGGTGCTCGCGGGCTGTTCCCGCGTTAAGCTTGTTTTCACGCGCCCCGGTCTAGGCTTTGATCGTGAAGCGCGTGACACGAGGAGACCGCAAGAGCGATGCAGATTGCCGAATACGGGTGCCAGGGGGAGGAACACGGCGTTCCTCAGGCCCTGATCGTGGATGATGACGACGCCGACCGGTTCCGGCTTATCAGGATGTGCCGAAAGGCCGGTCTGGGATTTGACTTCCACGAGGCAGAGAGCCTGTCGAAGATGAGGGCGGCGATGGACACGCGCCGCTTTGACATCGCCTTTCTCGATTACCGGCTTGGAATCGACAGTGGGCAGGAGGCGCTTGCGGCGCTGCGCGCGCACCCACGGCAGCGCGCTGCGATTGCGATCATGGTCACCAGCGTCGATCACCACGACGTGGTGATCGAGGCGATGCGCAGCGGCTGTGACGATTATCTTGTCAAGGAAGAGCTGGGGCTCGATGCCATCCTCAAGGCGGTGGCGACCTCGTTCGAACGCCGGCTGATCCGCGTCAGGCGCAGCGAAAGCATCGCTCGGCGCGCCGACCTCGAAGAGCGGATCCGCCGCCTAGGCAGCGGCCTTGCCCCCGAGATGGAGGCGGTTCTGCAACGGCTGTTCGGTCGGGTCTCGACTGCGACGCTGCAAGAGGATGCCGGCCCATGGCGCCCCGATCATCACGACATGACCGAGATGTGCCTCAACGGGCTGACAGCCCTGTCCGAAATCGAGGAGGTCTGTCGCTCAATGAGCGGACCGGACGCCGCAAAGGCGCCGCCGATCGCAGAAGGCGCGGTCTGACCGGAACGCCCGTATTGAGCGAGGTGCCTTGCGCGGCTATCGTGACCGCGCAAGACGGAGACCGCCATGACCACGCGCATCGACCAGATCCTCGCACATATCGATGCGCTCTACGACGAGCTTGAAAACGAGATCGCGCAGCGCCGCGAGGCGTTTCGCTACCGGCTGGACAAGGGCCGCGTGCGCTTCGAGGCCGAGGCCCGCCGCGTCCAGCGGGACGCCCGCATCGGGCTTGCGACCTTTCTGGTCCGCGCGCCGCTCTGGCATATCCTCACCGCGCCGTTCATTTATGCGCTGATCGTGCCCTTCGTGCTGCTCGATGCCTTCGTGACGGTCTATCAGGCGGTGTGCTTTCGCGCCTACGGCATCCCGCGGGTGCGCCGGGGCGATCACATCCGCATCGACCGCCAGCATCTTGCCTATCTGAATGCCGTGCAGAAACTGAACTGCATGTTCTGCGGCTATTGCAACGGGCTGCTGTCCTATGTGACCGAGATCGCCTCGCGGACCGAGGCGTTCTGGTGCCCGATCAAGCACGCCGCGCGGGTACGCGCGCCGCATGCGCGCTATCCCCAGTTTCTCGATTATGGCGATGCCGAGGGGTTTCAGGCCGGGCTGGAGGCCGCGCGCGAGGCGATCAGAAAGCCCGATTAGAACGCCTTGAAGGTCAGCGTGGTCAGCGTGCGCTCGATGCCCGGCACGCCGGACACCAGCTCTTCGTTGATGAAATGGCCGATGTCCTGACCCCCAGGGATGTACAGCTTGACCAGCAGATCCCAGTCTCCCGACGTGGAATACAGCTCGGAATGGAGTTCCTTGAGCGCGATCTGTTCGGCGACCTGATAGGGCGTGCCCGGGGTGCAGCGGATCTGGACGAAAACGCAGGTGGTCATGGCAATCTCCTTTGCGGGCAAACTGGCACGGGGCGCTGGCCCCGGCAAGATGTCCTTGGCGGGGGCAGGGCGCGCGCCTATAAGCGGGCGCAAATCAGGCGGCGCGCCGACACAGGGGCGCGACAGATCAGGAGACCCGACATGCGCAAGGCCAGCATCGCCCGCAACACCGCCGAGACCGAGATCGAGGTCAGCGTCGATCTTGACGGCTCGGGCGCGTATGACATGCAGACCGGGGTCGGGTTTTTCGATCACATGCTCGACCAGCTGTCGCGGCATTCGCTGATCGATATGACGGTGCGCGCCAAGGGCGATACCCACATCGACGATCACCATACGGTCGAGGATACCGGCATCGCGCTGGGACAGGCGCTGAGCCGCGCGCTTGGCGACAAGCGTGGCATCCGGCGCTATGGCGCCTGTCTGCTGGCGATGGATGATGCGCAAATTCGCTGCGCGCTCGATCTGTCGGCGCGGCCGTTCTTCATCTGGAACGTCGAGATTCCAACCCAGAAGATCGGCACCTTCGACACCGAGCTGGCGCGGGAATTCTTTCAGGCGCTGTCGACCCATGGCGGCATCACGCTGCACATCGACATGCTGCACGGGTTCAATTCCCACCACATCGTCGAGGCGACGTTCAAAGCCGTCGCCCGCGCCTTGCGCGAGGCGGTGGAACCCGACCCGCGCAAGCTTGATGCGATCCCCTCGACCAAGGGTGCGCTTTAACGCATCGTACCAGTGTCGATGAAGCGCTGGTGCCAGCTCAGCGCCTCGCCCGGCAGCGAGGGCGCGTGTTTGCCAAAGCTGCCGCTCAGCGCGCGGGCGTAATAATCATGGAGCGCATCGCGGTACTCGGGGTGGGCGCAGCGCTCGATGATCAGCTGCGTGCGCTGCTTGGGCGCAAGGCCGCGCAGATCGGCCAGCCCCTGTTCGGTGACGATCACATGCACGTCCTGCGCGATGTGATCCACATGCGACGCCTGCGGCACGATGGCCGAGATATTGCCGCCCTTGGCAATCGACGGCGTCATGAAGATCGACACATAGGCGTTGCGGGCGAAATCCCCCGAGCCGCCGATGCCATTCTGGATGCGCGAGCCCATGACCTGGGTTGAATTGACGTTGCCGTAGATGTCGGCCTCGATCAGCCCGTTCATCGCGATGCAGCCCAGACGGCGCACCAGTTCGGGATGGTTGGAGATCTCTTGCGGGCGCAGGATCAGCTTGCTGGCATAGCGCGCGGCGTCATTGTTGAACCGCTCTGCCGCGTCGGGCGAGAGCGAAAACGCCGTGGCAGAGGCCATGCGCAGCTTGCCCGCATCCAGCAGGTCGAGCATGCCGTCCTGAATGACCTCGGTATAGGCGGTCATGTCGTGGTAAGGGGCGTCCATCAGCCCCGAGAGCACGGCGTTGGTCACATTGCCCACGCCCGATTGCAGCGGCAGCAGATTGGCGGGCAGACGGCCTTGTGCGACCTCGTGGGCGAAGAACTCCAGCAGGTGGCCGGCGATGGCATTGGCCACCGCGTCGGGCTTGGCGAAGGGCAGATTGCGGTCGGGCGCATCGGTTTCGACCACGGCGACCACCTTGGCCGGATCAACCATGAAATGCGGCTGGCCGATGCGATCATCAGGACGGATCAGCGGGATCGGCACCCGGTGCGGCGGCAACGCCGTGCCGTAGTAGATGTCGTGCATCCCGTTCAGCGCGCCAGATTGCCAGCGGTTGAGTTCAAGGATCACCTTGTCGGCCCGGTCGAGCCACGTCTTGTTATTGCCGATTGACGAGGATGGGATCAGCGCGCCCTCGGCGGTGATGCCGGAGATCTCGACAACCGCCACGTCGAGCGGGCCAAGAAAGCCCTGCCACGCCATCGGCGCGACCTGGCTTAGATGCATGTCGAAATAGTTCATCTCGCCAGAGTTGATCTTTTCGCGGGCGATCGGGTCTGAGTTATAGGGCAGGCGCAGTTCGATGCCGTCTGCCTTGGCCAGCGCGCCGTCCAGTTCCGGCCCGGTCGAGGCCCCCGTCCAGACCTTGACCCGGAAGGGATCGCCAGCGGCATGGGCAGCCTCGATCCGCGCGGCCAGCGCGGTGGGCACCGATTTGGGATAGCCCGAGCCGGTAAAGCCGCTCATGCCGACGGTCATGCCATTGTGGATCAGTGCAGCGGCGTCTTCGGCGCTCATGATCTTGCTGCGGAAGTCGGGGTTCTGGATGCGGGCGTGCAGGGTCATGGCTCCTCCGGGCTACGGCCTTGCGACATATTCTGTCGTGTCAAGGCCGGACTGCGCTCATATGCTGCGCAGTATTTACGCAGTTATGCCCAGCGGCGACCAGATGTCGATGGGACCAGCAGAACGGGTATTCCTAAAACGCATATCTTATCGCAAAAGCCTTGCGTAAGGCGCATATCAGGCCACGATGCGCTTTTCGAACCCCGCCGCCTGCGCGCGCACCGGTTGCGCCGCCTTGACCTCGCGGGTTTCGGCGTAAGCGTCGTGGTATTTCTCGAATTTGGACAAATCGTAAAGGTAGTTGACCATCACCCCGCCGGATTGCCTCAGCCCGTTTTCCGACAGATCCGCGCCCGGGTGCACCGCCTGAATCCGCGCGCCGTTGCCAAGGTGAAAGCGCGCGACCGGATCGACCGGTTGGCCGTCGGGGCGTTTGGCGTGCAGCAGGTAATGCGCGGCGAGCATTGCCATAACCCTGTCATCCTGCGCATCGCAGGCGATGGATTGCGCGGCGAGCCAGCGCATCAGCCCCGGGATCGGAGAGAGCGTGACAAAGGTCTTCAGCCCGGGCAGAGCGGCGCTGATATCGCCGACCACCTGCTTGATCAGCGAATTGCCGAACGAGATCCCCGCCAGCCCCGGCTGACAATTCGAGATCGAATAGAACACCGCGGTATCGGCGTCTTCGGGCGGCATCGGGGCGCGGTCTTCGGCCAATAGCCGCTGGATCGAGCCGGGAATGCCCTTGGTCAGCGCCACCTCGACAAAGATCAGCGGCTCGTCGGGCATCGCGGGGTGGAAAAACGCGAAACAGCGCCGGTCGGTCGGTTGCAGGCGGCGGCGCAGGTCGGACCAGCTGTGAATGGCGTGGACCGCCTCGTAGGCGATGATCTTTTCAAGGATATGCGCCGGGCTTTCCCAGCTGATCGGGCGCAGCACCAGAAAGCCGCGGTTGAACCAGCTGCGCAGCAGGTGGCGCATATCGACATCCAGTTGCTGAAGCGTCGCATCGCCCGCGCCCAGCCGCAGCAGGTCGGCGCGCATCCGCACCAGCATTTCGGTGGCGCCGGGCACGGCGTTGAAGCGGCGCATCAGCTCCATCCGGGGCGGCTCGCAGGCGGCGGTGACGGCGCGGTAGCTGCGGCCCGAGGGATCGGATTCGAACCCGTCCAGTGCAGCGCGCAGGGCAGGGATGTCCAGCGTGTAGGCCTCGGCGAGGTGGTGGAAAAACCCCAGCTTCGCGGCGTCGTCCATTTCGGCAAAGCGCTGCAGGATGCGCGTTGCAAGCCACAGTTGCGCGGTTTCCGAGGTGGCGGCGGCAAGGTCTCTGACCAGCGCCTCGGTGCTGCGCGGGTCGCGCCGCAGGATCGGCCCGATCAGGGCGCGGCGTTCAAAGACGGTGGACAGCAGATCGGCGAACAGCGACATTGGGGCCTCCGCAGGCAATGGCTGCCAAAAAGATCGGCTGTAGCGCGGCGCAAATCAACCCTGCGCTGCGCGCTGCTGCCAATGGTTGCGCTGTCAGGCGGCGATGATGCGCGCCGTGCCCGACAGGGCGGCCGCCAGCGACTTGGGGTAGCGGATGAACAGGATCGCCGGATTCTGCACGCCCTGTTCCGCGATGCTCTGCGACATCTGGCCCAGCGTGGTCTGCACATGCCGCTCGCTTGGCGTGCTGGCGCGCTCGACGATGTCGACGGGGCAGGCGGCGGGGGCCCCGGCGGCCAGCAGATCGGCCTGCACCTCGGCCGCGCGCTGCACCGCCATGTAGAACGCCATCGAGGTGCCCGGATAGGCCAGCCGCGCGCGGTCGGGCGCAGCATCGCCGGGGCGGGCGGTGCCGGTGGTCAGGATAAGGCTGTCGGTCTCGCCGCGTTCGGTCAGCGGCGTGGCGATCGAGGCGGCAGCGGCCGAGGCGGCGGTGACGCCGGGGACGATCTCGACCTCGATCCCGGCCGCGCGGGCGGCGGCGATCTCTTCGCAGGCGCGCCCGAACACCGACGGGTCTCCGGATTTCAGCCGCACCACGCGCAGGCCCAGTTTCGCCTTGGCAACGATCAGCCGGTCGATGCGCCCCTGCGGCCATGCGCAGCGCCCGACCTCCTTTCCGACATAAATCCGCTCGGCCCCGGTCCGGGCCAGATCGACGATCGCTGGATCGACAAGGCGGTCGTACAACACCACATCCGCATCCTTGAGGCGGCTATGGGCGCGCAGGGTCAGCAGATCGAGCGCGCCGGGTCCGGCGCCGACAAGGGCGATATGGCCAATCTTGCGAGTCATGATCATGGCTCCGATGCAGGGGTCCAAACACAAAAAAAGCCGCCGACACGTCGCGGTTTGGCGACGGATCGAGCAGCCTTGCTCATTTTCCCAAAGGTGGGTGTCCGGCGCCGTTGCCGGATAGCATTGATTTTGCCTTGGCCGGGGGCACGTCGGCAAGCTCTTTTGCGCGTCAACGGTGCAAATCGGGGCAACCGCGGCAAATCTTCGCCGCGGCTGCATGTTTGTTGGGCGATCAGCTTAGGGCGTCGTCGCAGCGTGCACAGGTCGCGGGGTGCGTGTGGCACCCCACATCCGGCAGGATCTTCCAGCAGCGCTGGCATTTCTGGCCGGTCGCTTTTTCGAACACCACACCGACGCCGGGAACTTCCGCCATGCGGAATGCCTCGGCCGGGGCGGGATCGGCGGTCAGGGTGATGGCCGAGGTGATGCACAGATCCTCGAAGGCACCCGATTTGAGCGCCTCGAGCATCGCGGCATCCTCGACATGCACCACCGGCGCCGCCTCGAGAGAGGCGCCGATGACCTTGTCCGTGCGCTGGATTTCCAGCGCGGCGGTGACGACGCGGCGGGCGGCGCGCACCTTGGTCCATTTGTCGGCCAGCGCCGGGTTCAGCCAGTCGCCCGGCGTTTCGGGGAAGTCCTGCAGATGCACCGAGCTGTCATCGCCGGGGAAGCGGTCGAGCCAGACGTCTTCCATGGTGAAGGGCAGCACCGGGGCAAGCCATGTGACAAGGCGGTGGAACAGCAGGTCCATCACCGTACGCGCGGCGCGGCGGCGCGCGGTGTCGCCATCGCAATAGAGCGCGTCCTTGCGGATGTCGAAATACACCGCCGACAGGTCGATGGTGCAGAAGTGGAACACCGCGCTGAACACCTTTTGGAAGTCGAAGCTGCGGTAGCCCTCGCGCACCTGCGTGTCGAGCTCGGCAAGCCGGTGCAGCACCCATTGTTCCAGCTCGGGCATGTCTTTCGCATCCACCCGGTCGGCTTCGGTGAAATGCCCCAGCGCGCCCAGCATGAAGCGCAGGGTGTTGCGCAGGCGGCGGTAACCGTCGGCGGTGCCCTTGAGGATTTCCGGCCCGATGCGCTGATCGGCGGTGTAATCGGCCTGCGCCACCCACAGGCGCAGGATGTCGGCGCCGTATTGCTTTACCACGTCCTCGGGGGCGATGGTGTTGCCGAGCGATTTGGACATCTTGTTGCCCTTCTCGTCCAGCGTGAAGCCATGCGTCACCACGTTGCGATAGGGCGCGCGGCCCATGGTGCCGCAGCCCTGAAGCATCGAGGAATGGAACCAGCCGCGATGCTGGTCGGTGCCTTCCATATAGACATCGGCGATGCCGTCCGCCGTGCCGTCGGGCCGGTCGCGCAGCACAAAGGCGTGGGTCGAACCGGAATCGAACCACACATCCAGCACGTCGAACACCTGATCGTAGTCGTCGGGGTTGGCGGCATCACCGATGAACCGTTCCTTGGCACCGTCCTTGTACCACGCATCCGCGCCTTCGGCCTCGAACGCCTCGGCGATGCGGGCGTTGACCGACGCATCGCGCAGCAGGAAATTGGGGTCGGTGGGCAGGGTGTCTTTCTTGACGAAACAGGTGAGCGGCACGCCCCACGCCCGCTGGCGCGACAGCACCCAGTCGGGACGGGTTTCGATCATCGAATACAGCCGGTTGCGCCCGGTCTGCGGTGTGAACTTTACCAGATTGTCGATGGAATGCAGCGCGCGTTCGCGGATGGTGGTGCCGTATTGATCCTGCCCGTCGCCCACGGCGCGGTCGATGCTGGCGAACCATTGCGGCGTGTTGCGGAAGATCACCGGCGCCTTGGAGCGCCACGAATGCGGGTAGGAATGTTTCACCCGCCCACGCGCGATGATGCCGCCCGCCTCGACCAGCTTGTTGATGACGGCGGGGTTGGCCTTGCCTTCCTTGCCCTTGCGGTCGAACACCTGAAGCCCGGCAAAGAACGGCACATGCGGCAGGAATTCGGACTCCTCGCCAACGTTGTGGGTCATCCGGTCGATCCAGTTGCGCTTGACGAAGCACTCGTAGTCATCGGCGCCGTGGCTGGGCGCGGTGTGCACAAAGCCGGTGCCCGCGTCGTCGGTGACATGATCGCCGTCGATCATCGGCACGTCGTAATCCCAGAAGCCGTCTGCGCCGTCGATCCCGTGGAAGGGATGCTTGAGCATCATGCCCTCGAACTCGCTGGCTGCGACGTCGCGCACGCGGGTCCACATGCTGTCTTCGAGGCGGGCCTTGGCAAAGGTGTCAGCGGCCAGCGTGTCGGCGAGAAGGTATTTGTCCCCCACCGAGACCCAGCTTTCCTCGGGCGTGCCGGTGACCTCATAAAGGCCGTAAGCGACCTTGGGGTTGTAGGCGACGGCCTTGTTGGACGGGATGGTCCAGGGGGTGGTGGTCCAGATCACCACGCGGGCAGAGGCTAGATCACCAGTGCCACCGACGGCGCTGAATGGCACCCAGATCGTGTGCGACTGGTGGTCGTGGTATTCGATCTCGGCCTCGGCCAGCGCGGTCTTTTCGACCGGCGACCACATCACGGGTTTCGATCCCTGATACAACGTGCCGGTCATCAGGAATTTCATGAATTCCTCGGCGATGACGCGCTCGGCGTGGAAGTTCATCGTCAGATAAGGATCGGCCCAGTTACCGGTGATGCCAAGGCGCTTGAACTCCTCGCGCTGGATGTCGATCCAGCCCTCGGCGAACTTGCGGCATTCCTGCCGGAAATCGACAACCGGAACGTCGTCCTTGTTCTTGCCCTTCTTGCGGTACTGCTCTTCGATCTTCCATTCGATGGGAAGACCGTGGCAATCCCAGCCCGGAACATAGCGCGCCTCGTGCCCCATCATCTGGTGGGAGCGCACGATCATGTCCTTGATCGTCTTGTTCAGCGCGTGGCCGATATGCAGGTGGCCATTCGCATAGGGCGGGCCGTCGTGCAGGGTGAACGGCGTGCGCCCGGCGGCTTTTTCGCGCAGGCGGTCGTAGATGCCGAGCTTCTCCCAGCGGGCAAGCCATTCCGGCTCGCGCTTGGGCAGGCCGGCGCGCATCGGAAAGTCGGTTTTCGGCAGGTTCAGCGTGTCTTTGTAGTCAGGCACGGCGGTGGTGTCGGTGGTGTCGGCGCACATGATTTGCGGTCCCGGGGTCTGGAAGTCTGCGATTGGGTGTGTGCGGCGCGCGGCTTGCATACGCCTTGTCCCGGCGGCTCGTGTGATCAGAGCGCCGGGCAGGTAATTCGAATGAGGATCTCGGTACGGCCCATCATGGGCGGCGTTATAGGCGCGGCGCAAAGATTGGTCCAGTGCCCGCGCCATCGGCGGAAAGGGCGCTTGATGGCGGTGGTTTGCGCAAGGTTTCGCCGGTTCCGCCCATGCCGCATCGCGGCGCGGCGGAGCGGCGCCCATCCGGCAGGGCGATTTGGGCGGGCGCTCGCCGGGCACGGTGGCCAGCGGCGATACAGGGATACCGACGGCGTCCTTCGTGGTTAGCTTTGTACAAGCGCCGGACACAGCCGGCACATCCAAGACCAACCTGACAAGAGGAGAAACGACATGGCCTATTTCGATGAACGCAAGAACGTTTCCGATGCCTATCGCGCACAGGTCGAAAATGACACGCCCGCCCGCCCGCCCGAAGCCCGCAAGGGTCGGGGTGGGGTGGTCGGCTGGATCGTGGCCGCCCTTGTGGTGGCAGGGCTTGCCATCGGCATCGGCAGCCTTGGCGACGATGACGCCGGCGGCGCGCCGCCTGCTATGGCACCGGCCGACAACAGCGTCGTGCCCGATGCTCCGCCCGTGACCGCACCCACCGAGTAATGACACACCCCGCCGCGACGTCCCCGCCGAAAGATCGGCAGCCACTCACGGGAAAACAGGCCAGCGCGGCGGCCGCCGGGGGCGCATCGGCGCCTCCGGCAGGCGGGGTTTCCGGCCCGGATGTGGCATATTTCGTTCAGCATGGGCAGAATGCTGCGCATGTTGTGTCTCTCTTCAAAATTCTGAAAGACAATAGCATCGGAAAGGCGCATCACATCCGTGTTGCGCCAAGTACCTGTCTTCACAGTCCAGCATCGAGCTGCCAGATGTCCCCGAATACCCAAGACCTCCCCCATGGTGCCATGCCCTGCCAGGCCAACACCGTGACGCCCGAAAGGGCGCCAAGCGACCAGTTTTCCACGGAAAACGCCACGATCAGCGACCTAAGCCGCCTTGATCGAGTGGCGGGCATCGTGTTCGCAGTTCTGCTCGCCCTTGCCGGGCTGGTGCTGACCGACATGCTGACCTCGTCCGATGAACTGGCCGACGATCCGCCGCCAGAGAACATTGCCAGCCAATAGGCCGGGCCTGCGGTCTTGCGCAGGCAAACGCCGCGACTCCTTTCGGAGGCGCGGCGCTGTCGCGTCGTCTGGCTCAGGCCCTCAGCGTCTCGGTTGACGAGAAGAACATCGCCTGACTGACCGCCGAGCGGACCTGATCTTCGGAATAGGGCTTGGAGATCAGGAAGGCCGGTTCCGGGCGCTCGCCGGTCAGCAGCCGTTCGGGGAAGGCGGTGATGAAGATCACCGGACGGTCGCCAAGCGCCTTGAGGATGTCGTTCACCGCGTCGATGCCCGAGGAATTGTCTGCCAGCTGAATGTCGGCGAGAACAAGATCGGGGGTTTCCTTGGCCGCAAGCTCGACCGCGGCGGCGCGGGTGCGGGCAACGCCGGTCACCTTGTGGCCCAGTTCGGAGACGATGCTTTCAAGGTCCATGGCGATGATCGCCTCGTCCTCGATGATCAGCACGCGCCCGGTCACGGCATCGGCCATTTCCTGACGGGCAAGCGTCACCAGCTGTTCGGCTTCGGCAGTGTCGATCTGCATGATTTCGCCCACTTCGGGCAGCTCGAATTCCTCGATCGAATGCAGCAGCAGCGCTTCGCGGCTGTTGGTGGTCAGCTTTGACAGACGCGCCTGCGCCTTGGCGGCGGCGGCCTCGTTCTCATCCACCACCGGCGCCCCGGTGCTGACCCATATGCCGTGGAAAACCTTGAACATCCCGACCTTTGGTGAGGACGCTTCGGAGGCAGCGCTGCGGTCGGCGAGGATCGCCTCCAGCGTGGCGGCCGCGTAGTTGTCGCCGGTGCTTTGGCTGCCAGTCAGCGCCCGCGCGTACCGACGAAGATAAGGAAGCGCTGTCCCAATGGCCTGACTCAGGTCACCCGTTGCCATGTCTCAATCCTTTTTCGATTTTTTCGGGAACCAAACGCTCCCATGGTGCATTTGTTCCCGCATGAGGTCAAAATAGTGCCAGATCGCAGCGGAAAAAAGAGCAAGGAACGAAATGGGTCATAAGCGGAGCAAAGACAATGGATCCGAGGTCATCGACGAAAACCTGAAGCGCGTCTACCAGGACATGCTTGATGAGAAGGTGCCTGACCGTTTCCTCGATCTGATTGCACAATTGAAATCGCTGGACGATGCGCCGAGCGAGGACACAGCCAAATGAGTGCTGATCCCCGTGACGAGATCGTACAGCATCTTCCGGCCCTGCGCGCCTTTGCGCTGTCGTTGACGCGCAACGGCGCGGTGGCAGATGACATGGTGCAAGACACGCTGGTCAAGGCGTGGTCGAAGATTGCCAGTTTCGAGCCCGGCACCAACATGCGCGCCTGGCTGTTTACCATCTTGCGCAACACCTATTATTCGAACCGCCGCAAGGCGGGGCGCGAAGTGTCGGACGCCGAGGGGATCTTTACCGAGAGCCTGTCGGAAAAGCCTGCGCATGACGGGCGTCTGCAACTGGCCGACTTCCGCCGTGCCTTTGTGAAACTGACCGATGAACAGCGCGAAGCGCTTATCCTTGTTGGCGCGCAGGGGTTTTCGTATGAAGAAGCCGCCGAGACCTGCGGCGTTGCGGTGGGCACCATCAAGAGCCGGGTCAACAGGGCCCGTGCGCGACTTGCAGAGTTGCTCCAGCTTGACGATCACGACAAGCTCGAGATGACGGATCAGGCGACCATGGCCGTTGTGTCGGGATCACGACCGACGGCACGATAGCCGCCCCCTGCTTCGCACGCACCGAAGCAGGGCAAAGCACAGGCGCCGCAAGATTTGGCGCAACATATGGATTACGACGACCGTGCCCGAAGCATCCGGGATCGGCAGAAAATTACGGGCAGGTGAAGATGACCGATACTGTGCCGCGCATGCGTCCGCTTGGCCTCGCAGCGCGGATGATCCTGTTCCTGACGCTTGCGCTTGTGCCGATCGGGGTTGTCGCATGGTTTCAGACCACGAAGCTGCAGGAGGAAACGCGGCTGCGCTCGCAACTGTCGCTGGTGGCGCTGACCGAGGCTGCGGCGCTGGACGAGCGCGAAACCGTGCTGCGCGCGCAGGGCGGAGCGCAGGCGCTTGGCGCGACGCTTGGGCTTGATCTGTTCGGCCCGAATGGCGCGGATAACGCCGAAACCTGCTCAAGCCGGCTTGCATCCTATCTTGCCGCCTCGCCGGGATATTCCTTTGCCGGCTTGCTGACCGTCGATGGCCGCATTCCTTGCACCTCGATCGGCACCGCGCTGGATCTGGCGGATTTCCCGCGCCTGCAAGAGCTTATGGAAAATCCCGGCGCCGCAGCGTGGCTGAACCGGAACGGGCCGATCAGCCAGCGCTCGGTGATCGTCGTGGCCGAGCCTTTCTATGTCGAAGACGAACTGGCCGGACATGTGCTGCTGTCGGTGCCGTCGGCCTTGCTGCCGCTTGCCGCTGATGCGGACGGCATCGCGCCCCCTTATGTCGACATTGTCACCATCAATGCGAAGGGCCATATCCTGTCGTCGCGCCGCGGGGTCAATCAGGTCGAAGGGCTGCTTCCGGCGGATCTCGACCTTGCCAGCCTCATCGGCGCCAAACCGCAGAGCTTTGCGGCGCGCAGTCAGGACGGCGCGACGCGGGTCTATGCCGCCGCGCCGCTGGTGCCCGGCATGGTCAGCGCCATCGGCATCTGGAGTCAGGACAACGACGAGGCGCAGGCGATTTCCGTCAGCGGCTTTGCCCGCGCGCTGCCGCTGCTGATGTGGGGCGCATCGGTGATCGTGGCCTTCCTTGCGGTGAACCGGCTGGTGATCCGGCACATCAAGGTGCTCTCGCGTCGGATGCGCATCTTCGCCCGCACCCGCCGCGTGCCCGAAACCCGCGCCAGCCGCGAGATGCCATCGGAACTGGCCGACATGGAGGATGATTTCCTCGACATGGCCGATGCAATCCTGCGCGACGAGGCCCAGCAGGAAAACGCCCTGCGGGAAAAGACCATCCTGCTCAAGGAAGTGCACCACCGGGTCAAGAACAACCTTCAGCTGATCTCATCGATCATGAACATGCAGATCCGCGGCTCGCGCGAGCCCGAGACGCGCTTTGTGTTGCAGCGTTTGCAGGACCGCATCCGCAGTCTGGCGACGATCCACCGCAATCTCTATCAGACCGAGGATCTGGGCCATGTCGATGCTGGCACGCTGCTGGCGGATCTGGTCGAGCAGATGACCCAGCTGGCCGAGATCAACGGCGCGCCGGTGAGTGTCGACACCGAGTTGCAACAGATCGAGGCGGTGCCGGATCAGGCAGTGCCCCTGTCGCTGCTGACCGCCGAGGCGCTGACCAATGCGCTGAAATATGGCGCACCGGAGCAGGGGGCAGAGCACGCCCGCGTGCTGGTGCGTTTCAGCCGCGACGGCAGCGGGCGCGCCGTGCTGGAAATCGCCAATACCACGCTGCCCGAAGGCACGCCCCAGCCCGAAAAGGTTGCAGGGGAACCGACGGGGCTGGGGACGCGTTTGATCCATGCCTTCGCGACCCAGATCGGCGGGGCGCTGGAGGAGGGGCACGAAGACGGTCTTTTCGTGGTGCGCGTGCGCTTTCAGCTCAAAGCGTTTGAACATGACGAAACCACTCCGACACGGGTGCCCGATGTCCCGAACTTCTGAACCACCGGCCCTGAAGGCCTTGCCAAGCCCGCTGAACGCCGATGGCGTCCGGCGCAAGGTCGGGATCGAGGTCGAATTTTCGGGTCTCGATGAGGATCGCGTGGCGCAGATCCTGTGCGAGGTTCTGGGCGGCACGCCACGGCAGGAACACCGAGGCCGCTGGGAAGCGCAGGGCACGGCGCTTGGCGATTTCGAGGTCTATCTCGACAGCCGTCCGCTCAACAAGCTCGACGACAATATGCTGACACGCCAGCTGCGCGACGCGGCGCGATCGGTGGTGCCGGTCGAGATCGTCAGCGCCCCGATCGATGTCGAGCAGATCGCCGATCTTGACCGTGCCTTGCTGGCCTTGGCCGAGGCGGGGGCAACCGGGACCAGCAGCGGCGTGCTGCTGGGCTTTGGCGTGCATTTCAACCCCGAAGCGGTGTCGCTGACATTTGGGGATATCGCGCCGGTGCTCACGTCTTATGCGCTGATCGAAGATCACATCCGCCGGGTGGCTGGGATCGACCTGTCGCGCCGCTTGCTGCCATGGGTCGATCCGTACCCACGGGCGCTGATCGACAAGCTGGCCTCGCACCGCGCGCCCAAGCATATGCACGAGCTGATCGAGACCTATCTCGAACTGTCGCCGTCGCGCAATCACGGGCTCGACATGCTGCCGCTGTTCACCATGATCGACAAGGCGCGCGTGGCGCAGGCGATGGACATGGAACAGATCGGCAAGCGCCCGACCTATCACTGGCGCCTGCCGGATTGCCGCATCGACGAGGGCGACTGGTCGCTGGCGCGCGAATGGAACCGCTGGGTGCTGGTCGAACAGGTGGCCGCCGACACCAGCCTGCTGCGCCGGTTGCGCGCGGCTTGGCGCGATCATCGTGCCTCGCTGACCTCTCTGCGCCATGACTGGGCCGGAACGGTGGCACGGATGCTGCGCGAGGCGGGCCTGTGACGTCACGGCCACTGATCGGGGTGACCGTGTCGCGCAAATCCGGCTGGCGGGTGTTTCCACTGATGAAGCTGGCGATCTGGCTTGCAGGTGGGCGGGCGCTGCGCTGGCAGGCCGGGTATCGCACCGTCGATCTTGACGCGGTGGATGGCGTGGTGATCGGCGGCGGCGACGATATTGCGCCCACCTTATATGGCGGAGAGCTGCGCGTTGACGTCCGGCTGGACCCGGCCCGCGATGCGTTGGAACAATCGGTGCTGCGCGGGGCGTTTGATCGTGGCCTGCCGATCCTCGGGATCTGCCGAGGCTCGCAGATGCTGAACGTGGTGCTGGGCGGCACGCTGCATCAGGATGCCTACGAGGTCTATCAGGGCAGCCGTTATGTGCGCACCGTGCTGCCGCGCAAACGGGTACTGATCGAGGGCGAATCGTTGCTATCGCGCTCGGCCAAGGCATCGTGCATCTACGTCAACGCGCTGCATTCGCAGGCGGTGGATGTTCTGGGGCAGGGGCTGCGCGTGGCGGCCCGCGACGAAGGCGGCATGGTGCAGGCAATCGAGCGGATGTCCGATCCGTTTGCGCTTGGGGTGCAGTGGCACCCGGAACATCTTGTCTACCGGCGGGCGCATCGACGCCTGTTCCGCTCGCTGGTGGCGGCAGCGCGGGCCGAGCGCAGCGCGGGCGGTGACGCCCAGCTTGACGCGGCGCGCCAAGAGGCCCGCGAAGACGATGCGCGGCGCGAAAGACTGTGGGGCTGACGCGGGACTTGGATTGCGTGATGTGCGCAGCCCCGTCCCCAGTGGTGGGCAGTTCCCAACCCGCCAAGCGGGCCTACCATGGCTGTGCATCCCACGGCACGGGGGGCGATGGCAGCCATCCTTACAACAGCGTATCGACCCAGCGTGGCACCACCTTGCTGGCCGGTCCGATCAGGTGATCTTCGAAGGCGTAGCTGCTGTCGCTGTCGCGCAGGTTCATCTCGATCGTCCGGGCACCCGCGTAGCGCGCCTGTTGCACAAAGCCCGCAGCCGGGTAGACCTGCCCCGAGGTGCCGATGGCGGCGAAGAGATCGCAGCCCAGCAGGTGATCTTCGATCTGCTCCATGAAATAGGGCATCTCGCCGAACCAGACGATATCCGGACGCCCGGCGCCAGCGCCGCAGGCGGGGCAAGGCTCACCTGTGGCCATCACCAGCGGCGCCGCCCAGCGATGCCCACAGGCGGCGCAAAGCGCCGAGGCCAGCGCCCCGTGCATATGGATCACCTCTGCCCTCGCCGCCTCGTGCAGCGCGTCGACGTTTTGGGTGACGATGACCACCTCGCCAGAGTACTCCCGCTGCAACCGCGCCAGCGCCAGATGCGCCGCATTCGGTTGCGCCTTGGCCGCCTCGGCGCGGCGCATGTTGTAAAAGCGATGCACCAGCGCCGGGTCTTTGGCAAAGCCTTCGGGCGTGGCCACGTCTTCGATGCGGTGCTGCGCCCAAAGTCCGCCTTCGTCGCGAAACGTGCCCAGCCCGCTCTCCGCTGAAATGCCTGCCCCGGTCAGGATCACGATCTTTTCGGCCATGCTTTTCTCCGTAGCGACGACAGGTTAGGCTGGCACTCAGGGAGGCCCGCCATGGCACAGAGTATCCTTTTCGTCTGTCTCGGCAATATCTGCCGCTCGCCCTCGGCCGAGGCGGTGTTGCGGCACATGGCGCAGGCGCGCGGCCTTGATCTGACCATCGACAGCGCCGGGACCGGCGATTGGCATGTCGGAGAGCCGCCCTATGGCCCGATGCAGGCCGCCGCCGCCGCGCGCGGCTACGATCTGTCGGGGTTGCGGGCGCGGCAGGTGTCGCCGCAGGATTTTCACAGCTTCGATCTGGTGATCGCGATGGACGCCAGCAATATGTCGAACCTGCGCCGTATCCAGCCGCAAGGGGCGCGGGCCATATTGCGGTTGTTCACCGATTTTGCCCCGCACAGTGGCCAGTCCGAGGTGCCAGACCCCTATTTCACCCGCGATTTCGACGGCGCGCTGGATCTGGTCGAAGAGGCGGCGCAGGGGCTTCTGGCCCAGCTCCAATAGGCCGCGCGCGTCCCATCCTATGCGCTGCGTCAGCCGACTTGATCGGTGGCGGGAACCGGGACTTGAAGGCAAAGCGGTTGGGCGGCAATGTGGGTGTATTCAATCACCCATTATCAACCTGCGGAATATTGCCATGACACGTTTCCAGCTTTTTGGGCTGATACCCGCTGTGCTTTGTGCCGCAAGCGCCTGCGCCCCGACGCAGCAGGCGATCGATGATGTCGACGCGCTGTCGCAGATCACCTGTGCCACGCATCGCGCCAACTGCGCCTATCTGGGCAGCCCGGTCAAGGTGAGCGGCGCGCCAATCACCCTGCCAAGCCGTCCCTACAAGTTCTTCCGCATGAGCGCGCCGATGCAATTTCGCGATGCGCGGGGGCGCACATGGGTCGCGCCTTCGGGCACGCTGACCGACGGTGCGTCGATCCCGCCGATCTTCGTGTCGATCGTCGGCGAACCGAGAGCGCCGGAATATGCCAATGCCGGTGCTCTGCACGATGCCTATTGCGGCATCGGAAATGAAGGCGGGCTGATGTATCACGAGGCCCGCTGGCAGGATGTGCACCGCATGTTCTTTGACGGGCTGATTGCCTCGGGCACGCCCGAGCGGCGCGCCATGGTGATGTTTGCGGCGGTCTGGCTGGGCGGGCCGCGCTGGCAGTATCGCGACGATCTGGCGCGTATGCCGGTGCCGGTGATGCAACGGGCCATGCGCGATGCCCGCGATTACATCGAGCGCGACGAGCCGTCCTTTGCCGAGCTGATGCGCTATCTGCGCTGGCTGGAAAACCGGGTCCTGCGCCAGAACGCCGAATATGCTCGTGAGCGGTTTGGCGACGACCATCGCATCGTGCCTAGGGATCGGCCCGAGGACGAAGAGCCGGGCAGCATACCCGAAGAAAACAGCCCGGACATCACGGCCGAAGACGACCCGCCCTCTGACACATTCGAAACCGATGGCGAGACCACCGACCAGTTCGCGCCGGGTTAGGGCAAAGATCCTGCCGCGCAAAACGCAAACGGCGCGGCCCTGTGCAAGGCCGCGCCGTCGTTACGCTGCGGGGGGGGGGCTCAGACCAGCCGCGACACCTCTTTGGCCGCGCGCACGAAGTCACGGAACAGCGGGTGCGGGGCAAAGGGCTTGGATTTAAGCTCGGGGTGGAACTGCACGCCGATGAACCACGGATGATCGGGCCATTCCACGATCTCGGGCAGGCGACCGTCGGGCGACATGCCCGAGAAACGCAGCCCGCATTCCTCAAGCGCCTTGCGGTACTTGATGTCGACCTCATAGCGGTGACGGTGGCGCTCGTCGATGGTTTTGCGGCCGTAGACCGACGCCACCTTCGATCCTTCGGTCAGCACCGCGTCATAGGCGCCAAGGCGCATGGTGCCGCCCTTGTCATCAGCGACCGAGCGGTTGACCCGCTGGTTGCCCTGTACCCATTCCTTGAGATGGTAAACCACCGGCTCGAAGCGCTTTTCGCCCTTTTCATGGTCGAATTCCTCGGATCCGGCCTTGGCGACGCCAGCGACGTTGCGCGCCGCCTCGATCACCGCCATCTGCATGCCAAGGCAGATG
Organism: Salipiger sp. 1_MG-2023; assembly: GCF_030547555.1. Taxonomy (NCBI): domain Bacteria; kingdom Pseudomonadati; phylum Pseudomonadota; class Alphaproteobacteria; order Rhodobacterales; family Roseobacteraceae; genus Salipiger; species Salipiger sp. 1_MG-2023. Next base: position 22,721 of record NZ_JAUOQN010000025.1, read on the forward strand.
CCCAGATAAGGGATCTTGTGTTCGCGCGCGTATTGCGCCGCCTTGATCTTGCCCTCGGTGCCGCGCTCGCCAAAGCCGCCGGGCACGAGGATCGCATCGTATTTTTCCAGATAGGGCGCGGGGTCTTCGCGTTCGAACAGCTCGGCGTCGACCCATTTGAGCTTGACCTTGACCCGGTTCGCCATGCCGCCATGGGTCAGCGCCTCGGCGATCGATTTATAGGCATCTTCGAGCTGGGTGTACTTGCCGACGATGGCGACGTTGACCTCGCCCTCGGGGTTGTGGATGCGCTCGGAGACATCTTCCCACTTGGCAAGATTGGGGCGCGGGGCGGGGTGGATCTGGAACGCGTCCAGCACCGCCTGGTCCAGCCCTTCGCGGTGATAGGCCAGCGGCGCGTCGTAGATCGAGCTCAGATCCTGCGCGGCGACCACGCAATCGGGGCGCACGTTGCAGAACAGCGCCAGCTTTTCGCGTTCCTTCTGCGGGATCGGCCCTTCGGAGCGGCACACGAGGATATCGGGCGCAAGGCCGATGCTGCGCAGTTCCTTGACGCTATGTTGCGTCGGCTTGGTCTTCAGCTCGCCCGACGCCTTGATGAAGGGCAACAGGGTCAGGTGCATGAACAGGCACTGGCCGCGCGGGCGATCCTGTGCGAACTGGCGGATGGCCTCGAAAAACGGCAGGCCCTCGATGTCGCCGACGGTGCCGCCGATCTCGCAGAGCATGAAATCGACCTCGTCATCGCCGATCGACAGGAAATCCTTGATCTCGTTGGTGACGTGCGGAATCACCTGAATCGTCTTGCCAAGGTAATCGCCGCGCCGCTCTTTCTCGAGCACGTTGGTATAGATCCGCCCCGACGAGATGGAATCGGTCTTGCGCGCCGACACACCGGTGAAGCGTTCGTAATGGCCAAGATCAAGGTCGGTTTCCGCGCCGTCGTCGGTCACGAAGACCTCGCCATGCTCGAAGGGCGACATCGTGCCCGGATCGACGTTGAGATAAGGGTCGAGCTTGCGCAGGCGCACCGAATATCCACGCGCCTGAAGCAGCGCGCCAAGCGCGGCGGATGCAAGACCCTTGCCGAGCGAAGAAACGACGCCGCCGGTGATGAAGATGTAACGTGCCATGTCAGGCCGACCCCGTGAATATCTGCATTGGATGAACACCCGCAGCCCGATAAGGCCGCAGTATCACGGGAGTCCACGTATAAGAGATTCGCAACGCAAAGTCCATACGACCGCAAGATACTGTTGCGGCGCGGCGCGCGGCCCTCAAGCTGTTGTATTGATGGTGTAGCGCGCCTTAGTCGGCGCGCGGAACCAGCGGTGCGTCGGCATCTGCGCCACTCGCGGAGGGCGGCGGCAGAAGCGCGTCAGTGTCAAGCGTGCCGTCTGCGGCGGGCTCTTGCGTGCTCGCGCCGCCGGTCAGCCGGTCCATGACCGAGATGCCGGAGGCTTCCTGTGCGGCAAGCACGGTCAGCGTCAGGGAGGTCACGATGAAGGCTGCCGCAAGGATCCAGGTCACCTTGCCCATGGCGGTCGCCGCGGCGCGCTGGCTCATGGCGCCGCCGCCGCCACCCATGCCGAGCCCGCCCCCTTCGGAGCGCTGAAGCAGCACCACGCCGATCAGAGACAGCGAGAGGATGAGATGGACGATAAGGATGACGTTTTGCATGGATGGTCCCGAAGCCTGCGGTCTTGGCGGGCTGTCTAGTGTAAGCGGGGCAGGGGCGCAACCCGGCGATTGCGGGTCAATGACGGTAACGATGCCGCCCGCAGGTCGCGCCCGGGTTTTGCATCAGCCCATGTCGCATTGCCAGTTAGCGGCGCTTTGGCACGGCAAGTGACGCCAAGGCGCGTCAATGTCGCGGCAAAGTTGTCTCATGTTTATCGGTGTTTGCCTCTGGTAGCGTATTGCCCGCTTTGCGGGTGCTGGCTAGCTTCGGCGCATGAAACAGGACAATCCGCTTCTTGGCATGACCCTGATGCTTGGGTTCTGCATCCTCGCCCCGCTCGCGGATGCCATTGCAAAGCTTCTTGGCGACTCTGTTCCGATCGCAGAGCTGGTCTTCTTTCGCTTCGCGGTGCAGGTCATCCTGCTGGTGCCGCTGATGCTGTTGACCGGGCGCAATTTCTACATGTCACGCGATGTGTTCCTGCTCGCAGGTCTGCGCACGCTGATGCATATCGGTGGAATCGCCATGATGGTGACAGCGGTGCGCTACCTGCCGCTGGCCGATGCGGTGGCGATCGCCTTTGTCATGCCGTTTCTGATGCTGATCCTCGGCAAGGCGCTGCTGAACGAAGAGGTGGGGCCGGTGCGTCTGGCGGCCTGCGCCGTCGGGTTCGTCGGCACGATGATGGTGGTGCAGCCCGCGTTTCAGACCTTTGGCTGGCCGGCACTGCTGCCGCTGGGCGTGGCGGTGAACTTCTCGCTGTTCATGGTGGCGACGCGGCGGATGGCGCGGGATATCGACGCAATTTCGCTTCAGGCCACGTCGGGGCTGATGGCGGTGGTGCTGGTGGGGCCGATGCTGCTGCTGATGCCGGCCGGAATTGCGCCGGAACTGTCCTGGGTCGGTTTTCCCGAAGGCACCTTCGGCCTGCTGATCGGCATCGGGTTTGTCGGCACGGTGGCACATCTTCTGATGACTTGGTCGCTGCGCTTTGCCCCCGGCGCGACGCTGGCGCCGATGCAGTATCTCGAGCTGCCCTTCGCCACCGCGCTTGGCTTTGCGCTCTTCGGAGAGCTGCCCAACCAGCTCGCCAGCACCGGCATTCTGGTGATCATGGCAGCGGGGCTGTTCATCTTCCTGCGCGAGCGGGCCAGCCACCGGGCGCGTCTAGCAGCGCCTGCGCAAGTGCCCGGCGCCATTCAAGCGGCAGAATGATCAGCATTAGCGGGGCGTCCATCTCCAGCGTCACCCGCGCGGCGCAGCTCTCGTTCGAGGTGCCGACGCGGGTGCCTGGTGACATCGTGATGCCGTCGATTGGCCAGCGCAGCCCGGTGCTGCGCCCGCACGCCTCGCCAAGCGGATAAAGCGACAGGCGCACGCCTTCCTTCAGATCCAGCGTCAGGCTGGGGGGCAGCAGGGCGATGCAGTCTTCGGGCCCAAGCAGGATACAGCGCCGGTCGGCGCGTCCGGCCAGCACCGTCAGCGCGGCCAGCTCGTGGTCGATGCGACCACCCAGAAACCCCATGCCCCAGACCAGCGGCGCGTCGATGTTGCGCAGGCATTTGTCGAAATCGGTGCTATCCTGTTCGGGGATATGATGGATGCGCTCCGCGGGCACTGTGGCGCGCGCCTGATCCGAGATCGAATCAAGATCCCCGATCACCGCGTCCGGCATCACGCCGCGCGCCAGCAATCTGTCGACGCCGCCATCCGCCGCGACTCGCAGCGCGCATTCCGATGCAAGGCAATCCAGCGCTGAGGGGGCGGACTGCCCACCGCCGACCAGAAGAATAGGATTTTCAGAGCATAGGACAGGGTGATTCATGTCGAATTAATGGCCTTTTGCGAAACAGACCACAATGACGCCATGAAATGATACCATAGTTGCCTGAAATTCGGTCGGCTTTGGTCCCAGCACAGATGGTAAACAGACTGTTGCACAGCGATGGAAAGTGAGCAGTATATGGTGAGTTCGAGCAAGATCCTGACGGTCTCCTACGGCACATTCTCCTGTACGGCAGAGGGGTTCGAAGACCCGCTTGGCGTGGTGAAGGAGACAACGCATTTCTTTCGCGGCGTGGTTCGGGATGATCGGTTCTTCGGAGCCGAACCGCCGCAATTCGACCCTGAAATGGCGTCCGAGATCCTGTCCGCGCAACTCGCGCCTCGCCATGGCGAGGGGCAACTGACGCTTGGCACTGGCGATGCCTCTGCCAATGCCATGGGCACAGCGCTTCAGCGCCCGGTTGCCGAGCCCGAGCCAACTGCCGCAGAGATGCCCGAACCGGACGTGGCAGAGGACCCCCCGATCATCGAGGATGTCACCTCCGAAGTGCTGTCCGCCCTCGCCGAGCAGGACGCCCAAGTCGCGCCTGCCAGCGACGCGCCGACCCCGACCGCCGAGGACAGCATCGCATCGCTGCTGAGTTCCGAGGCGATGTCGACGCCCGAGATGCCCGACATCCTGCCCGTGTCCGCCGGGGCAGCCCCTGTTGCGCCGCCGACGGGGTTGAGCGATCCCGATGCGATCACTGCAAAGCTGCAGCGCATCCGCGCAGTGGTTGCTCAGGGCGCGGTGGCCTCACCCGAACCGGTGCCGGATCTGACCCTGTCGCATGACGAGCCAGAGAGCGCAGTCGCCGACGACGAAGCGCTTGCCCAGGAAGATCTGGCTGAGGAAGATTTGGCTGAGGAAGACGCCTTCGACCAGACCGATCTTCACGGCGCTGCGTTCGACGCGGGCGAAACCGGCGACAACCGCGCGGCCCCCGACCTTCTTGGCGAGCCAAGCCATGCCGAGCCTGCGCCACTGACTGCTCAGGCCGCCATGGCAGCGCAGCCGTTGGTCCCGCCCGTCGAAGATGCCGCGTCGGCGCAGCCCCCGCGTGCGCGGGTGGTCAAGGTCAAGCGCAGCACCTTTGATGCGGCGGCGGACCGCGGCCTGACCTCCGCCGAGGATACGATCAGCAGCCTCAGCGCCGAAGACGAAGATGACCTTGCCCGCGAACTCGAGGCGGTGCGTGCCGAGCTGCAGGCGGGTTTTGCGCAGGCATGGGCCGATGACGAAGACGAGGCAGAAGACGACGAGATCGTCGCCGCTCCGACATCGAGCGCAGCGCCGCTGCGCCGGGCCGAAGCGCCCGGGGGCGATGATGAATGGCTGCTTGGCGAGGGCTGGGAAAACGATCTCGACGACGAGGATGATGAAGACGCCGCCCCCGATCCGCATCAGGCCGCTGCAATGATGCAGGACCAAGGCCCGGTACCGCGCCCTGCGCCGACGCAGGAGGCGGAACCTGTCGACCTGCTTGCGGATGACGACGACGAGTTCGACGACGCGCAGCACCGCGGCCTTGACGACAAAACCGATGCGCCCGAGGCAGAGACGCCCGCGCCGGCCGAAGAAGACCGTACGTTGTCTGTGACGGCGCATCTTGCCCGCATGGCGCAGGAAGAGGTCCGCAAGGCGATCAAGATGTCCAGTCCGGGCCGGGTCATGCTGACCGAGACAAGCGTCGAGGACAACGACGCCTCGCGCATTCTCGATGTAACCAATTCGCAACTGCGCGAGCCAGAGGGCAACCGCCGCCGCAGCGCCATCGCGCATCTGCGCGCGGCAGTTGCGGCAACCCGTGCCGATCGCAAGCTCGGGCGCAAGAAAGACCTCGAAAAGGCCTCGGAACCCTACCGCGAAGATCTGGCCGATGTTGTTCGCCCGCGCCGTCCCGATGCACCGGTGGTCCAGACCGAACGCCCGGTCGAGGCCACCCGCCCGGCACCGCTCAAGCTGGTGGCAGAACAGCGGGTCGATGCAGAGCGGGTTCCGACCAGACCGCGCCGGGTGCGTGTCGCGGATTTCGAGGAAGAGTCCGCTGCAACCGACGAAGGCTTTGCGGACTATGCCGAAAGTGTCGGCGCGCGGGAACTGCCCGAGCTGCTCGAGGCGGCGGCGGCCTACATGTCGTTCGTCGAGTGCCGCGAGCAGTTCTCGCGCCCGCAGCTGATGACCAAGGTGCGGCAGGTCGAGCAGCACGAATCCAGCCGTGAAGACCGGCTGCGCTCGTTCGGCCAGCTTCTGCGTGAAGGCAAGATCGAGAAGACCCGTGGCGGTCGCTTCACCGCATCCGAGCGGATCAGCTTCAAACCGGATGCGCGCGCCGTCGGCTGAGCCAGATCGCGAGCGGCGTCATTGCGGCGGGGGCCCGGGCCTTCGCCGTTTTGCGTTGCGGGCCAGTCTGTTTGCGGCGACGCGTCATCAACCGCTGAGCGGCGTCGGTCAAGCTTTGTCGTCAGATGGATCAGGCTTTCCGAACTGCCCTGGCCGCGCGTTTCGGCAAGACGGTCGCGACAGGCATCAAGCGCTTCGGTCGATCCGGCGTACAGGACCGTCATCAGGTCGAGCCGCCCCGAGGTGGTGTGCACGGTTTCGACCGTGGTCAGCGGGCATAGCCGGGCCAGAACCTAGGTCTGGGCGCTTGGCTCGATGCAGACAAGCGCCATGGCACGCACAGTCTCTTTCATCATCGCGCCGCGCCGGATGGTAAAGCCAGCGATGGCGCCCCGCGCCACCAACCGTCCGATCCGAGCCTGCACCGTGGTCCGGGTTAGGCCCCGCCGCCGTGCAAGATCGGCCACCGACTTCCGGGAATTGCCGAACGCTTTCAGAGCGGTTTTCCGGGCCTTGTGAGCTATGTGATCAAGGGCAACCCGGCGCCCGAGATACCTGAAGGGCTGGCGATGCCCGGGATGCGCGCTTTTGACGAGGCCTCGCCAGTGGAAACGGATCTCGTGCGCGCCCATCTGCCGGGCGCGGCGCTGCATTACCACAAGCCGCTGCGCTTGCGGGTCGAGTTCGTGGTGGGCGCGGTGCCTCTTGGTCCGTCGATCGGCTCGGCGAGCTCGAAAAGCTAGCCGATCTGCTGAAGGGCCGCGAAACAATGGAGCGGCTGAACCTGCCCGTCGCCGCGGCATATGATTTCGGGGGCAAGTTCGGCGCGAATCCCGCGCGGGTTTGGCCACCCCGCCTCAGCTGGTCGGCGAGCCGGGGTGGGCGCTGTGTGCCGAGGCGGTCCACCTCGTGCTGCGTGTCAAGGCGGTCGAAGACGGGGCGATCGTTGTCTACGGCGGCAGCTGCGGCGGTATTGCGGAATGGCGCGCTCTTGCCGCCATGGCGCGCCACCGGGTCGAGATACCAACGGGCCGCGCCGTAGCTGGACGCAGCGCGGCCTTGTTGTGTCCGGCCCGACCTGCGACTGCCTTGACCGGCTGCCGGGCACGGCGCTGTTGCTGCAGACCTTCGCCGCGGGCGTATATTTCGTGTTCGAAGATATGGGCGCCTGTTCGCGCGCCTTGTGGACCGGATTCAACGGCTACGGAGCGCGCAGGAACTTGCGCCATTGCGCGGAGGTCTGAAGAAAACGCTGCGCTCGACTGGACAGTGCGGTGGGGGCGATCCAATCTCCGGCCAGCAGACATGCCAGACGAGGGACCCCCAATGGAAAAATTCGGCAAGAGCCAGTCGATGAAACGTAGCGAAGACATTCGGTTCCTGACCGGGCATGGCCGCTATATCGACGACATAGCGCCCGAGGGGGCTCTGCATGCGGTCTTGCTGCGTGCCCCGGTCGCGCATGCAACGATCACCGCGTTGGACGTAAGCGCCGCGCGCGACTCCGATGGCGTGGCGCTGGTGCTGACGGTGGATGACCTGCTGGCGGCGGATATGCAGATCAACATGCCGGGCGCTGTGGTCGACAACCGAGATGGCAGCAAGGGGGCGCAGCCCGAGCGCCCGCTGCTGGCACGTGGCAAGCTGCGCCATGTCGGCGAGCCGGTGGCGCTGATCGTCGCCGAAACGCTGCATCAGGCGCGCGATGCGGCCGAGCTGATCGAGCTGGAATACGACGAACTGCCGGCCCACATGGGGCTGCACACCGGCGGCGAGGCGATCCACGCCGAGGCTCCGGACAACCGCGCATTTGACTGGGGCATGGGCGATGAGGCCGCGACCAATGCCGCCTTCGAGACGGCGGCGCGGGTGGTTCGGCTTGAGGTTGGCGACAACCGGGTGATCGTCAACGCCATGGAAGGGCGCGGCTGTTTCGCCGAATGGGACGGAACGCGGATGCATGTCGCGTTCAACGGTCAGGGCGTCTGGGGCATCAAGGGCGAGATGGCACAGGCACTGGGTCTGGCGGAAGAAAATGTGCGCATCACCAACCCTGATGTTGGCGGTGGTTTCGGAATGAAAGCAGCGTCTTACAACGAATACTTCGTGGTTGCTCAGGCGGCGAGGCTGCTTGGTAAGCCGGTGCGCTGGATCTCGGAGCGCACCGAAGGCATGCTGTCGGATCACGCCGGGCGCGATCTGGTAACCATGGCCGAACTTGCCTTCGATCAGAACAACAGGATCCTTGGCTATCGTATTCATACTGCTTGCAATCTTGGCGCCTATAACTCCGGGTTCGGGCAGCCGATCCAGACATTGCTGTTCTCTAAGGTACTGACCGGAACCTACGATATTCCCGCCGCCTACATGCGGGTCGAAGGCTTTTACACCAACACCACGCAGGTCGACGCCTATCGCGGCGCGGGCCGCCCCGAGGCAATCTATGTGCTCGAACGCGTCATCGACCGGGCGGCGCGCGAGCTGGGGCTTGATCCGATCGAGCTGCGCAAGATTAACTTCATCAAGGAATTTCCGTATCTTACGCCAACAGGTGAAACCTATGACGTCGGAGATTTTCCGCGCGTTCTGGATCATGCTATTGCCGATGCCGATGTGGCGGGCTTTGCCGCGCGGCGGGAGAAATCCGAGGCAGAGGGCAAGCTGCGCGGCCTTGGCCTGTGCTTTTACATCGAGTCGATCCTTGGCGATCCGTCCGAGGATGTGAAGGTTGAATTCACCCCCGAGGGCGGCGCGACGATCTATGTCGGCACCCAATCCAATGGGCAGGGCCACGAGACGGTCATTGCCAAGTTCCTGTCGGATCAGACCGGCATTCCCTTCGAAAAGATCGCGTTCGTTCAGGGCGATAGCGACCTGATCCCGACGGGCGGCGGCACCGGTGGTTCGCGCTCGGTCACGACGCAGGCCAATGTGACGCTGGCGGCGGTGTCGAAGATGATCGCAGGGTTCAGCGCTTTTTTCGCCGAGGAAGCCGGGGTGGCACCCGAGCAGGTCAGCTTTGATGACGAACGCTTCCGCGCCGAAGGCTCGAACCTGACGCCAACCTTGCTGGATCTAGCCGAGATGGCCCGCGCCAAGGGCCGCGATGACCTGCTGACTTGGAAGGTTCGCGACAAGATCGCCGCCCGCAGCTACCCCAATGGCGCGCATTTCGCGGAAGTCGAGATCGAACGTGACACCGGCGTTGCCAAGGTGGTGAAATACACCGTGGTTGATGATTTTGGAAATCTTATCAATCCGATGCTGGCCGAAGGTCAGGTGCACGGCGGGGTCGCACAGGGCCTTGGGCAAGCATTGTGCGAGAATGTTGTCTTTGATGAAGATGGCCAGCTGCTGTCGGCGAGTTTCATGGATTACGCTCTGCCACGCGCGGACGATATGCCGTTCATTCGGTTTGATGTCGAACCGGTGCCCTCAATCGGAAACCCCATGGGCATGAAGGGCTGCGGAGAGGCTGGCACGGTCGGCGCGCTCGCCGCGGTGTCGAATGCCGTGCAGGATGCGCTTTGGCCGCTGGGCATCCGGCAGGTCGACATGCCGTTCACGCCGATGCGGCTCTGGTCGTTGATGGGCGGCGCGAAACTGGCGGCGGAATAGGGCGAGCCCTGACAAGGGGTGAAATGTCAAAGCCTTTTGTCACGGTTTCGCGACTGGCCTTTCAATCGTGACATTCATGCCCATATCACGATCAGGACGCGAGATTGGAACTCTCGCGAAACCTTCACTGTCCCTCGTTCCGCACTGGCGCCCAAGTTTTACTTGGGCGCCTTTTTCTTTTCCTACCAAAGGTTTCTTCAGTCGCGCGGCAACGGGCGCCGCAGTGGTGCGCCTTGGTTGCGGCCAAATGTCCCGCCTTTTCTGCCCATGATGCGAGGTCCGTCGCTTGACAGGACTCGGGGCAGGTAGGAACACGAAACCGGGAGGAGCCTGCAACCGCAAGGACGGAAGGGGCCGGAATCGTGACTTTTATCATAGACTTCCTGACTACTCGCATGGGCGAGGTGGCGCTGACGATGATGGCGGTGTCGCTGGCCGCTGTGCTCGGGTTGCTGTTTGGCCGGCTGAGCTTTCGCGGCATCGGGCTTGGCATCGGCGGCGTGCTGTTCGCGGGCATCGCGGTGGGCGATCTGAGCGCACGGGCGGGCATTCATTTCAGCGCCGAGATGTTCGAGTTCATCCGGGAATTCGGGCTGATCCTGTTTGTCTTCACCATCGGTGTGCAGGTGGGGCCGGGCTTTTTCGCCTCGTTGCGCAAGGCGGGGTTGCAGTTCAACCTCGCAGCGGCGTCGATTGTCTGCCTTGGGGTGCTGGTGACGGTGGCGATCGGGATCATTTTCGATGTGCCGGTGCCGCAGCTTGTGGGTCTGATGTCGGGGGCGGTGACCAACACGCCCGGCCTTGGCGCGGCGGTTCAGGCACTGAGCGACGCTGGCGCGAGCGCCGAAGATATCGCCGCGCCGCCGCTGGGCTATGCCGTGGCCTATCCGTTCGGAATCGTGGGCATTCTGCTGTCGATGCTGCTGGTGCGCTTCGCGCTGAAGGTCGACATCAAGGCCGAGGCCGACCGCTTTGACGTGGAGCGTCGCAAGGGGGCGAGCGCCAGCCTGCCGACCATGAATGTCGCGGTTCACAACGGCAATTTCGAAGGCCACAAGCTGGCCGAAGTTCCGGGGCTGTTCGATGACGGGCTGGTGGCGTCGCGGATGAAGACCGAGGCTGGGCTGATCGTGCCGCGCCGCGATACGATCCTGCACATGGGCGACGTGCTGCATCTTGTGGGGCCGCAGGACAAGATCCACGCCATGCAGATGATTTTGGGCGAGGTGGTGGACACGCCGCTGTCGACCAAGGGCACCGATCTGCGCTGGGGCCGGATGGTGGTGACCGACAAGCACGCCACGTCGCACCGGTTGCGGACACTGGCGCTCGACGAGGCTTATGGCGTGACCATCAGCCGGATCATGCGGGCGGGGGTCGAGCTGTCTCCGCGCGGGGACAGCACGCTGCAGTTCGGCGATATCGTGACCGTGGTGGGTGCCAAGGACGCGATCGAGACGGTGCGCGGCGTGCTGGGCGACCAAAGCTCGAAGCTGGAGATGGTGGATTTTCCGGGGCTGTTCATCGGCATCATGTTCGGGGTGCTGCTGGGCTCGATCCCGCTGGCGCTGCCGGGATTGCCGGCGCCGCTGAAGCTGGGGCTGGCAGGCGGGCCGCTGGTGGCGGCAATCCTGCTGGGGCGCCTTGGCAGCTGGGGGCCGTTCACATGGGCGATGCCTCCGGTGGCGAACCATGCGCTGCGCGAATTCGGAATCGTGCTGTTTCTGGCGGTGGTGGGGCTCAAGGCCGGGAGCCGGTTTCTGGATACACTGCTGAACGGCGACGGGCTGTCATGGATCCTGTACGGCGCGCTCATTACGCTGATTCCGCTGGTGATCGTTGGGCTGGTGGCGCGGGCACTGTTCGGGTTCAACTACCTGTCGCTGTGCGGGGTGCTTGCCGGGTCGATGACCGATCCGCCGGCGCTGGCCTTTGCCAATGCGCAAAGCCCGGCACCGGCGGCGGCCATCGCCTATGCCAGCGTCTATCCGCTGGTGATGGGGTTGCGGATCTTTGCGCCGCAGCTGCTGGTGTTGCTGCTGATGTAGGGGCTTGTCTTGGCCCTGCGCGCATGCGTTAGATCGGTGCATGAACGATGCTGACCTGAAAACCATCCTTGATCGAACCCGCGTGATCGCGGTTGTGGGCGCATCGCTGAACCCGGTGCGCCCGAGCTATTACGTGGCGCGCTACCTGTCGTTGCGCGGCTACCGGGTGATCGGGGTCAACCCCGGCCATGCGGGGGCGATGTTGTTTGGCGAAGAGGTGCGGGGGGCGATTTCAGATCTGCCGCCCGAGGTCGACATGATCGATATCTTCCGCCGCTCCGAGGCGGTTGCGCCGATTGTCGATGCGGCGCTGGCGCATATGCCGGGCCTGAAGACGGTGTGGATGCAGATCGGGGTCGAGAACGCGGCGGCGGCGCAGGCGGCGCGGGCGCGGGGCGTCGACGTGGTGATGAACCGCTGCCCCAAGATCGAGCACCAGCGGCTGAATGGTGAGCTGCGCAAGGCCGGGTTCAACACCGGGGTCATTTCTTCCAAGCTGTGACGGGGATGGCGCTGTTTGCCTGCGGCAAAGGCGCCCCACCCGCCGTCCCGCTGCGCTTAGCCCTTGCGGGCGGCTTTTTCGGCGATGCCGGAGCGGCCCTGACGGTCGGCGAGCACGGTCATCACGTCTGACAGCGGCACATCGCGGGCCTTGAGCATCACCAGCAGATGGAACAGCACGTCGGCGGTTTCCGAGGCCAGCTTTTCGCGGTCGCCCTTGACGGCTTCGATGATCGCTTCGATGGCCTCTTCGCCGAATTTCTCGGCGCATTTTTCCGGGCCCTTGGCGAGCAGCTTGGCGGTCCAGCTCTCATCCGGGGAAGCTTCGCTCCGGCGGGCGACGATCTGTTCGAGGTCTTCGAGGGTCATGCTTGTCTCACCGGGATACCGGCGCTGGCCATATGGGCCTTGGCTTCGGCGATGGTATAGGTTCCGAAATGGAAGATCGAGGCCGCGAGCACCGCCGAGGCATGGCCTTCGGTGACGCCCTCGACAAGGTGATCGAGCGTGCCGACGCCGCCAGAAGCGATGACGGGGATGTCGACTGCATCGGCGATGGTGCGGGTCAGGGGCAGGTTGAAACCCGCCTTGGTGCCATCGCGGTCCATCGAGGTGAGCAGGATCTCTCCGGCGCCTTTTGCCGCCACCGTCCGGGCGAATTCCACCGCGTCGATGCCGGTGGGCTTGCGCCCGCCATGGGTGAAGATTTCCCAGCGACCGGGGGCGACGGTCTTGGCGTCGATGGCAACGACGATGCATTGCGAGCCGAAGTGATCCGCCGCTTCGGCCACCACATCGGGGTTGGCCACGGCGGCGGAGTTGAAGCTGACCTTGTCCGCGCCCGCGAGCAGGAGGGCGCGGACATCGGCCACCGTACGCACGCCGCCACCCACTGTAAGCGGGATGAAGCATTGCTCGGCGGTACGCGTCACCACGTCGAACATGGTGCCGCGATTTTCATGCGTCGCGTGAATGTCGAGAAAGGTGATCTCGTCGGCGCCGGCGGCATCATAGGCGCGGGCGGCATCGACCGGATCGCCCGCATCGCGCAGATCGACGAAGTTGACGCCCTTGACCACACGGCCATCGGCGACATCGAGACAGGGGATGATGCGGGTCTTGAGCATGGCGGCGTTATGGCGCGGAAGGCGGGCGGGGGGAAGGGGGCAATGCGGGGCTGCGTGCCTTTGGCGCAACGAGGTGTATGATCTTGGCCACAGCCGCACGGTGGTGGGGGCGCTGCCCCCGTCGCCTGAGTGGCGACTCCCCCGGAGTTTATCCGGCAAGATGAAGGCGCGGGGCGGGCGCAGGGGGGCAGCCTGCGCCCGGTGTTGGCGGTGTCAGCGCCAGCTGAGCGCCGGGGCGACGTGTTTGAGGATCGATTCGATCACATGCACATTGTAATCGACGCCGAGCATGTTGGGCACGGTCAGCAGCAGCGTGTCGGCTTCGGCGATGGCTTCATCCCCCTTGAGCGCCTCGATCAGCCGGTCCGGCTCGTCGGCATAGCCGCGCCCGAAGATCGCGCGGGTCTCTTCGATGATGCCGATCTGATCGCTTTCCTTGCCACGCCCGAAGTAATAGCGGTCCTGGTCGTTGGTCAGCGCGAAGATCGACCGGCTGACCGAGACACGCGGGCTGCGGGCGTGGCCTGCGTCTTTCCATGCGTCGCGGTAGGCGCGGATCTGATTGGCTTGCTGAACGTGGAACGGCTCGCCGGTTTCGTCGATCTTCAGGGTCGAGCTTTGCAGATTCATGCCCAGCGTCGCGGCCCAGCGGGCAGTGGCGTTCGAGGCAGCGCCCCACCAGATCCGCTCGCGCAGCCCGTCCGGAACCGGTTCAAGCCGCAGCAGGCCCGGCGGATTGGGGAACATCGGCTGCGGGTTTGGCTGGGCAAAGCCCTTGCCTTCGAGCAGATCGAGGAAGACCTCGGCGTGGCGGCGGGCCATGTCGGCGTGGGTTTCGCCTGGCTCTGGCGCGTATCCGAAATGCCGCCAGCCGTCGATGACCTGTTCGGGCGAGCCGCGCGAGAGGCCAAGTTGCAGCCGCCCGCCGGAGATGAGATCGGCGGAGCCGGCGTCTTCGAGCATGTAGAACGGGTTTTCGTAGCGCATGTCGATGACGCCGGTGCCGATCTCGATGGATTTGGTGCGCGCGCCCACCGCCGCCAGCAGCGGGAAGGGCGAGGCGAGCTGGCGCGCGAAGTGATGCACGCGGAAATACGCCCCGTTGAGGCCGAGCTCTTCGGCGGCCACGGTCAGATCGATGCTTTGCAGCAGCACGTCAGAGGCGCTTTTGACCGCCGAGCCCTGCGTGGGCGACCAATGTCCGAAGGACAGAAATCCGATGCTTTTCATTGGGCCTGTCTCCTTTGTGTCTGTTGCCTGTCAGATAGGGGGCGCAGGCGGGGGGCATCAATCCGCCCCGCGCGCACCGCATCTGTGCAAAGCTGCGCGCACGCGTTATTGGCTGAGCGATGGATGACAGATTCGAGATTTTCCTGGCCTGCGCGCCGGGGCTGGAGGCTTCGCTGGTAAGCGAGGCCAAGGGGCAGGGCTTTGGGCCGCTGCGGCCGATGGCGGGCGGGGTGGCCTTTGACGGCGGCTGGCGCGATGTGTGGCGGGCCAATCTGCTGCTGCGCGGCGCGGCGCGGGTGCTGGCGCGCATCGGCGGCTTTCCGGCGGTGCATTTGGCGCAGCTCGACAAGCGGGCGCGACGCTTTGGCTGGGGCGAGATCCTGCGCGCTGACGTGCCGGTGCGGGTCGAGGCGACTTGCTATCGCTCCAAGCTTTACCACGAGGGCGCGGTCAAGGGCCGTGTCGAGCGGGCCATCACCGAAGAGCTGGGCGCGCCCATCGCCGATGATGGTGTGCGCCTGCTGGCCCGGATCGAGGAAAACCTCGTGAGCTTTTCCATCGACACCTCGGGCGGGCCGTTGCACCGTCGCGGGTTCAAAGTGGCGGTTGGCAAGGCGCCAATGCGCGAGACGCTTGCGGCGCTGTTCCTGCGCGAATGCGGCTATACCGGCACCGAGCCTGTTCTGGACCCGATGTGCGGCTCGGGCACCTTTCCCATCGAGGCGGCCGAGATCGCCTGCGGCCTTGCGCCGGGCCGGGCGCGGCGGTTCGATTTCGAACGGCTGGCATCGTTCGTCCCGCAAGCCTGGGCGCAGATGAAGGTCGATGCCGCGCCGCGCCCGATCGCGCTGCGGTTTTACGGCTCGGATCGCGACGAGGGCGCGGTGCGCATGGCGGGCGAGAACGCCGCGCGGGCCGGGGTCGAGCAGCTGGTGCGGTTCGACTGCCGCTCGGCCACCGCGATCGAGCGGCCCGACGGCCCGCCCGGTCTGGTGATGATCAACCCGCCTTACGGCGAGCGCATCGGCAAGCCGGGGCCTCTGCACGGGCTGCACCGCGATGTCGGGGCGGCATTGATGGAGCGCTTTCGGGGCTGGCGCGTCGGCATCATCACCACAGATCCGGGCCTTGCCAAGGCGACGGGCCTGCCGTTCCAGCCGCCGGGGCCGCATGTGGCGCATGGCTCGCTCAAGGTGCGGCTGTGGCGAACCGGGCCGCTCTGACCCTTATCAAGCCGGCTGGCAGTGCTATATTGCAGAGCATGACACGTTTTTCTGCCTTGCTTGTCGCCTCGCTGATCGCCTCTCCTGCGCTTGCGCAGGACGAGGGCCGCTCGCTCATGGACGAAGGGGCGCGGATGTTTCTCGACGGGTTGCGCAACGAGCTTGACCCGGCGATGCGCGGCCTGCGCGAGCGCGCCGAAAGCGCCGGGCCGGCGATCGAAGAGTTTCTGGGCAGTATCGGCCCCGGCTTTCGCGATCTGATGGGCGAGGTCGAGGACTGGTCGGTCTATGAGGCCCCGGAGACCTTACCCAACGGCGACATTCTCATTCGCCGTAAACCGGACACAGAGGAGGACGCGCCGCAACAGGCGCAGCCCGCGTTGCCGGATATCCCCGACATGCCTGCCATGCCGCAGGATCGCCCGCTGGAGCCGCGCGAGCGCAAGGGGCTGCCGCCGCTCGACGGCAACCGCATCGATCTATAACGCGCCGATCTTTGTGCTCAGCTCCTGCGCGCCGAATGCGCGGCCAAGCGCGTTGAACCGGGCTTCGGCCACCTCGCCGAACAGCGGGGCGCTATCCTGCGTCAGCTTCAGCAGCAAGCGGCCCGAGTCCGCATCCCATTCCAACGCGGCGGCGGCGCGTTCGTCATCATGCGGCATCCATAGCATCGCGCCAAAGCGCATGGCCTTGCCGAGGATCTCTGCCCGGCGCTGGTCCTCGGCGCTGATCAGCGCGAACAGCGGTTCGAAATCCAGCCCGTCGCGCTTGTTCTTGTAACGGTGCAGCAGCGCCAGGCCGAGGAACACCCGTTCGGGATGGTTCAGCCCGCTCAGTTCCGCCTGCGTGACGTTGTGAAAGCAGGTCTGCGCGCGGTAATCGGGATGGTCGCGCCAGCTGACATCGTGCAGCAGGCAGGCGGCTTTGACCAGCCGCAGCCGCATAGGCGTTGCATCCTGAAACAGCGGCAGCACGAAATTGTACAGCGTCTTGCCAAAGCCGGGGCGGCGCGCATCCTTGGCTTCGGAAAAGCGGCAGGCTTCGATCAGCGGATCGCGGTCGCGCAGCCTTTGCGGCATCTGCTCGTACAGCAGCCCTTCGCGGATGCCATAGGAGGAAATCGCGATGTCCTTGGGCTTGAAGGCCGAGATCAGCTCGGCCAGCACTTCGGCGGCATAGGGCACAAGGCTCATCCGCGCCGACGAGATCGAACAGGTTGATCGCAGCGCTTCGAGATCCGCTTTCTCGATGAATTTCAGCGTTTCCAGCACGTCTTCGCAGGTCATGCGGTATTCGTGCTGAACGTGCAGCGGGTAGGCGCGGCGTTCCATGTCCAGCCGGGCAATGGCCCGCCATGAGCCTCCGACCAGATAGATCCGCTCGCCGTTCCATTGCATCTTTTCGGCAAGGGCGGCGATGTGCTTGTGCACGTGCCGCTCGCGCGCCTTGCGCCCGCCGTCCAGATCCTTGAAGCGCAGCGGCCCCAGCGGCGAGGTATGCCGCTTGCCGACCTGACCGCCCGAGAGTTCGGCCAGCTCCATCGACGAGCCGCCGATGTCGCAGACCATGCCGCTGGCACCGGGCCAGCCAAGCAGAACGCCCTGTGCCGACAGGCGCGCCTCTTCTTCGCCGTCGATCACCCAGATCTTGATGCCGGTCTCGCGCTCGATCTGGGCGCGGAAGGCGGGGCCGTCGCTGGCATCGCGCATGGCAGCGGTGGCAACGGCGGTCAGCGGCGGCAGGCCCATCCCGATCGCCAGCGCCTTGAAACGCGCCATGGCGGAGAGGCAGCGCTCTTTGCCCTGCACGTTGAGATGGCCGGTTTCGGTCAACCCCGCGCCAAGGCCGCACATCACCTTTTCATTGTAAAAATACGCCGGGCTGCGGGCTGCGCCGTCAAACACCACGAGGCGAACCGAATTCGACCCGATGTCGACAACGCCAACGCGGGCGAGGCGGCGCGCCTTGGGGTCATCGAAGAGCGGACGGCCGAAAGGCCCCCAGTCACCCCGGTTTTCGCCCTGAGCGGAATCGGATTGCCCGTCCATGTCGTTCTCCGGCTGTCTCTGGTCCGTTCCCTAGCATGTATCGCGCGCTAGGCGAAAGGGGTTCGCAGGGGGGAACCTGTGTCAGCGCTGAAGGGTTCCCTGCGGGTCGATGATTTAGGGGCGATCAGCGGAACAGGCTCAGAATGTTCGACGGGGCGCTGTTGGCGATCGCCAGCGCCTGCGCGGCAAGCTGTTGCTGCACCTGCAAGGCCTGAAGCCGGGCCGAGGCCTGTTCGAGATTGGCATCGACCAATGTGCCGATGCCACTCCTCATCGCGTCGACCAGCGTGTCGTTGAAGGCGCTCTGCGTGGCAAGGCGGTTCTGCGCCGAACCGAACCCGGCGGCTGCCGAGATCGACACCTCAATCAGGGAGTCGAGGTTGCTGAGCGCAAGTCCGGCGCCAGCCTCGCTTGTCACATCAAGGCCTGCGAGCAGTTCCAGCCCGCCGCCGATGGTGTTGCCCGCATCGGCGCTGAGCGAGGTCAGCGACACGGCGATCTGATCGGCGGCGCTGGTCACAGAACTGGTCAGGTTCAGCGACCGGCCCGAGGCGGTGATGCTCAGCACATTGCGCTCGATGCCCTTGCTGGTGGCATAGCCGGTGAAGCGGCTGGCGAGCGCGCGCATCACGTCGCTGGCGGTGTCACCGTCGCGCGCCACGTAGGAGATTTCCGAGGCCGCCATTTCGCTCTGGGTCTGGCTGGCGGCGGCGCTGGTGCGCAGATCGGCCTGAGCAAACCCGGAGCCATCGGCATCTGTGCCGAAAACATTGAGCGAAAACGCCTGTCCGGCCACCACGCTGACGGCAGAGGCATCAATGGTGGCGGTCTTCGTCGCGCCGACGGTGGCGCTGGCAACGCTGTTGGAAAACGTGCCCCCGGTGGCGGAAACCGCGCTGGCCCCGGTGCCCAGATCCTGCCGCGCCACATGGATATCGACCTCGCGCACCCCGGCGGCGTCGCGTTGCAGAAAGCCAAGAATGGCCTCGCGGCCCGATCCAACGGTGGTATCGGTGTTGGTCAGCAGATCCAGACCGTTGAACTGGGCCATCTCGACCACCACGCCGATCTGCTCGCGCAGCGCATCGATATTGGACTGGATCTTGGTACGATCGACATTCTGTTCCTGTGCGGCGATGACCTTGCCCTTGATGTCGGTCAGCAGCTCGGTGATGGTCTCGGTGGCGGAGCGCGCCACCGCCACGGTTGCGCTGCCAAGCGCGAGGCTGGCCGAGATCTTGGCATAGCCCGCCACGTCGGCTTCCATCCGCGTTGCGATCGCCCAGACGGCGGCATTGTCCTCTGATCCCGAAACCTTGCGCCCGGTCGATAGCTCTGCCTGAACGGTCGAGATTTCGCTGGTGATCGACTTGAGTGTTTGCAGCGCGACCGACGCGCCGCTGTTGGTAAGCAAACTGGACATGGGCCCCGCCTTGTCTGACCGGCGCATTTCGCGCAGAGCTGGCCCCCTGTTCATGAGCCGTCCTGTCCGACTCATTCGGCCGGAAACGCGCCCTGCCGACATGCCATCGACCACACGTGCCACCTGTCCTCAGGCGCGAGATCAGCCTCGCAAGGCCAGCTTACCCGCAACTTAAGCGTTCACGGTATCAAGGTGCTGATTCTATGGCCGGAATATGTCGGCGACCCGTGCGCGGATCGCCGCATTTTCGTGGCCTCAGTCGTCGTGGGTGAGCGAGGGCACGTCCTTGGCCCCGGCAGAGCCGCGCCCAGAAAGCGACGGGTTCTCCATGAAAAACCGGTGGCAGGAGAACAGCGGCGCACCTTCGGGCACCGGGTGGCGCAGGAAGGTGCCATCCGGTTCCATCACCCAGCTTTGTGCGGTGTCGGCAAGGTTCGCGGCCATGATCTGGCTGACGATCTGCGCCTTGACCGTGGCGTTCATGATCTCGACCCCGGTTTCGACCCGCCGGTTGAGATTGCGCCCCATCCAGTCGGCAGACGAGATGAACACCCGCGATTTCGCATGCGGCAGGCCGTGACCGTTGCCAAAGCAGGCGATGCGCGAATGTTCCAGAAACCGCCCGATGATCGATTTGACGCGGATGTTGTCCGACAGGCCCTTGATGCCCGGCTTCAGCCCGCAGATGCCGCGGATCACGCAATCGATCTTTACCCCGGCCTGACTGGCGGCATAGAGCGCGTCGATCATGTTCGGCTCGATCAGCGAGTTCATCTTGATCCAGATCCGCGCGGGTCGGCCCTGCCGCGCGTGTTCGGCTTCGGCGGCGATCAGTTCCAGCATGCGCGGCTTGAGCGCACTGGGAGAGATCACCACGTTCTCCATCCCCTCGGGGCGGGCATAGCCGCTGAGGTAGTTAAAGACCTTGGCCGCATCGCGCCCCAGCGCCGCATCGCAGGTAAAGAACGACAGGTCGGTGTAGATCTTGGCGGTGATCGGGTGATAGTTGCCGGTGCCCCAATGGGTGTAGGTCACCAGCCGGTCGCCCTCGCGGCGCACCACCTGACTGATCTTGGCGTGGGTCTTCCAGTCGAGAAAGCCGTAGACCACATGCGCGCCCGAGCGTTCCAGTCGGCGTGACTGGCGAATGTTGGCGGCCTCGTCGAAACGGGCCTTGAGCTCGACCAGCGCGGTGACGGATTTGCCTTCCTCGGCGGCCTCGCACAGCGCGGCCACGATGGGCGAATTGTGCGATGTGCGGTAGAGGGTCTGCTTGATCGCCACCACATTGGGGTCCAGCGCCGCCTGATTGAGAAAGCGCACCACCATGTCGAAAGTTTCGTAAGGGTGGTGCAGCAGCATGTCCTTTTGCGCGATGGCCGCGAACATGTCGCCGTCGTGATCCTGCACCCGTTCCGGCACGCGGGGGGTAAAGGTTGGCCACAGCAGGTCGGGGCGGGCATCCAGAACCAGCTCCTTGAGGTCGGCGATGCCGATCATGCCGTCCAGCTCGATCACCTCGTCGTCCTGCACATGCAATTCGCGCTGAAGTGCGCGGCGCTGGGTTTCAGAGGTTCCGGCGGTAATGGTCAGGCGCACCACCTCGCCCCGGCGGCGCCGTTTCAGCGCCACCTCGAATTCACGGACCAGATCCTCGGCTTCTTCCTCGACTTCCAGATCGCTGTCGCGCAGCACGCGGAAGCCGAAATGTTCTTTCACCCGGTAGCCGGGGAACAGGCTTTCGATGTGCAGCAGCAGCACGTCTTCAAGATAGATGAACCGGAACTGCCCGTCGTCAGAGGGCAGGCGCATGAACCGGTCGATCTGATGCGGGATCGGCAGCAGGGCCGAGCGCACCCGGCGGTCGCGCTTGCGCTCTAGCTGGATGGCAAGGCAAAAGCCCATGTTGGCGATGAAGGGAAACGGGTGCGCCGGGTCGATCGCCAGCGGCGAGAGCACCGGGAACACCTGCGTCAGGAACTGCTCTTCAAGATGGGTGCGGTCGGCATCGGTCAGCTCGTGCAGGCGCACGATGTCGATGCCCTGTTCGGCCAGCTCGGCTTCGAGCTGGTGCAGCACCTTTTGCTGATGCATCATCAGCGCGCGCGCGATCTCGTTGATCTTGACCAGCTGCTGCGCCGGGCTCAGCCCGTCGGCGGCGGGATTGGTGTTGCCAGCATGGGCGAGTTCGCGCAGGCCAGCGACGCGTACGGTGTAGAACTCGTCAAGGTTGGTGGCCGAGATCGACAGGAACCGTAGCCGTTCCAGCAGCGGCACGCGCGGGTTCTCGGCTTCTTCCAGCACACGCCAGTTGAAGCCCAGCCAGCTGAGTTCACGATTGTAAAACCGCTCGGGGCCGGTGATGTCCATCTCGGGCATTTCGGTGGCGGGCGGGATGGGGGCGGTGAGGAAATCTGCGATGTTCATGGAACCGCTTATGTCTTAGAAATTGCAACAGGAACGTGACGGATCATGCGCGTTGCGAGCGGCAGGGTCAATCGTCTGCGCCCGGCAGGCCGGTCATCCGTACCAGCACGTCGCGGGCAAGGGCGCGGGTGATGCCCTTGGGCCGTCCCATCGCCTGTGAATCCAGCGCATCGACCAGAGCCAGCGCGCTTGAAAAACTGCGCGGCATATGGCGCACCAGATAGGGGATGACCTCGGGCGCGGGCAGGCAGCCGCGATCATTCAGGGTCTTGGCAATGACCGCGCTCAGCAGGTTGTCGTCGGGATCGGGCAGGGTGGCGGTCTGGCTCGCCTCCATCCGGCTGCGCAGGTCGGGCAGGGTCAGCCCCCAGCCGCGCGGCGGCGCCGAGGCGGTCAGTAGCAAGGCACGCCCTTCGGCCAGCGCAAGGTTGTGCAGGTGGAACAGCGCCTCTTCGGCGGGGCGCATACCGGCGATGCGGTCGGCATCCTCGACGCAGACGGGGCGGCGCACAAGGGCGGGGATATCCGCGCCGGGCAAATCGGCGGCGGGGATGATGGTGGCGCCGGTCTCTTTGGCCCAGACGTGGGCCAGATGGGTCTTGCCCGCGCCGCGCGGCCCGACAAGGATCATCTTGCCATTGGGCCATCCCGCCCAGTCATCCAGCAGTGCCAGCGCCAGCCCGTTCGAGCGCGAGACATAATAATCCTCGCGCCCCAGTGCTTCGCGCACGGGAAGGGGAAGGGTAAGCTGGCGCGGCGGCGGTTGCATGGGCTGGGTCACTGGTCCGGGTCGCTGGAAAGGCCGGTATATAGACGGCTCGATCGGTACTGGTCTACCACGAAACGCATGATGACCCCCAGCGCCGCGGCCAGCGGCACCGCCACCAACATCCCGATGAAGCCGAACAGCGAGCCGAACACCGACAGCGCAAGGATCAGCCACACCGGGTGCAACCCGACAGATTCTCCGACCAGCTTGGGCGTCAGGAAATTGCCTTCGAGAAACTGGCCAATGAAGAAAATCCCCGCTACCGCGGCGATCCACACCCAGTCTCCCCAGAACTGGAACAGCGCCAGCCCGATGGCCAGCGCGCCGCCGACAATGGCCCCGACATAGGGAATGAAGGTCAGCAGCCCTGCGACCACACCCACCACGAGGCCAAAATTCAGCCCCACCGCCCAGAGCGCCACCGCGTAATAGCAGCCCAGAATCAGGCAAACCGAGCCCATGCCGCGCAGGAACCCGGCCAGCGTGTCATCGACGTCGCTGGCGATGCGGCGGATCACCGGCGCATGATCGCGCGGCAGCAGCTCGTCGACGCGGGCGACCATGTTGTCCCAGTCCAGCAGCATGTAGACCGCCACCACCGGCACGATGACGAACAGCATCAGGATGTTGATCACCGAGGCCGCAGAGCTGAGCACGGTATTGATCAGCTCGCCGCCGCGCTCCTTGACGGTGTCGCCCAGCGACACCAGTGTTTCGCGCACCGGGTTTCCCTCGGTCATCATCTCGGGGAAATGCGTGGTCAGAAAGGTTTGCAGGTTGCGGAACAGCTGCGGCGCGGTGTCGACCAGCTGCGTCGTCTGCTTGACCAGCGCCGGCACCACCGCCAGCGCCAGAATGACGAAGATCAGGATCGCGGCAACGGTGATCGTCGCGGTGGCCCCGGCACGGCTCAGCCCTGCGCGTTCCAGCCGGTCGGCCACCGGGTCGAGGAAATAGGCGATGGCGCTGCCCAGCACAAAGGGCAGCAGCACGTCGCCAAGGAACCACAGGATCACCGCCAGCACGATGGCGGCGATGCCCCAGTATTTCAGTTGCATCCTGACGGGCAGGGCCATGTCGCGCCTCGTTGAGTAGGTCCTGACCCTACATCGCGATTTGCGGGGCAGGTTGCAAGGGCGCTGGCCGGGCGCGGCCATAGGCTGCTTGCGTCAATGGTCTGATCTTGCCGGGGTCTGCAAGCGCTGCCCCCTTGCCTGAACGCGGCCTTTGGCATACCCCGACGCGGACCCCTGAATTCAGTTTGAGGCCCGCACCCCATGCGCCTATCCCGCTACTTTCTGCCCGTCCTGAAGGAAACGCCCGCCGAGGCGCAGATCGTTTCCCACCGCTACATGCTGCGCGCTGGCATGATCAAGCAGGCGAGCGCCGGAATTTATTCCTGGCTGCCGCTCGGCTTCAAGGTGCTGCGCAAGATCGAGGACATCATCCATCAGGAACAGGCGCGCGCCGGGCATATCCCGATGCTGATGCCGACCATTCAGTCTGCGGATCTGTGGCGCGAGTCGGGCCGCTATGACGCTTACGGCGCCGAGATGCTGCGCATCACCGACCGGCACGACCGGGACATGCTGTTCACGCCCACCGCCGAAGAGCTGATCACCGACATCTTCCGCGCCAACGTGTCGTCCTACAAGGATCTGCCGCTGACGCTTTACCAGATCCAGTGGAAATTCCGCGACGAAATCCGCCCGCGCTTTGGCGTGATGCGGGGTCGTGAATTCTATATGAAGGACGGCTACAACTTCGATCTGACGAAAGAAGACGCGCTGCACGCCTACAACCGCCACCTCGTGAGCTACCTGCGCACCTATGAGCGCATGGGCCTTCAGGCGATTCCGATGCGCGCGGATTCCGGCCCGATCGGCGGCGAGGACACCCATGAATTCCTCGTGCTGGCCGAGACCGGCGAATCCGAGGTGTTCTACGATTCGCAGATCACCGATCTGAAATTCGGCGAGCGCGCCATCGATTTTGACAGCGTGGAACAGTGTCAGGCGGTGATGGAGGAATTCACCTCGCGCTACGCCCGCACCGATGAAACTCATGTGCAGGCGGAGTTCGAAGCGCAGGTTCCCGAGGAACGCCGCCGCACCGCGCGCGGCATCGAGGTCGGGCAGATCTTTTACTTCGGCACCAAATATTCCGACGCGCTGAACGCCACCGTCAATGACGGGCAGGGCAAGGATGTGGCGGTGCATATGGGCAGCCACGGCATCGGCGTGTCGCGCCTGCTGGGAGCGATCATCGAGGCAAGCCACGACGACAAGGGCATCATCTGGCACGAAGGCGTGACGCCGTTCCATTGCGGCATCGTCAATCTCAAGCAAGGCGATGACGAGGCGGATGCAGCTTGCGATGCGCTGCATTCGGCGCTTGTCGCGCTGGGGCTCGACCCGCTGTATGATGATCGCAAGGAACGCGCTGGCGCGAAATTCGCGACAATGGATCTGATCGGCCTGCCGTGGCGCATCACCGTCGGCCCGCGCGGGCTGAAGAATGGCGTGGTCGAGCTGACCTCGCGCCGCACCGGCGAGAGCGAAGAGCTGCCGCCCGAGGCCGCCGTGGCCAAGGTCGCGGCGATCTACGGTGTGTCTGCCGCCTGATCTGATGGATTGAGCCTGCACGGGGCCCGCTGACACGGCGGGCCCTTCTGCGCTATGATCGCGCCCAGAGACCCCGCCAGAGGGTCAGGAGGCAGAGATGATCACACGCGCATTTGCCATGATCGCCGGGATGACCGGGGCGGTCGGGCTGTCACAGTTTCCCGAATATTCGCAGCAATATACCCAGCGTCTTGGCGGCGCGGTCGATGAGCTGAGTGCCGTTGTCGCCCAGTTCGACCACGATGCGGCGGGGGTGGGGCTGGATCGCGGCGAAGCGCTGCGACAGCTTGCGACGGCGGGTGAATTTGGCGCGGCGCGGGCGGAGTCGATGCGCCAGACCATCGCGCGGCAGCAACGGCTGGCCGGGGATCTGGCGGCGCTGGACGGGGCGGGGCCTTTCATGCGGGCGCGGCTTGCGGGGCATCTGGGCGATCCGGACATTGCCGCGCGGGCCTGGCAGGCGTTTCGCCCGGCGCTGCCCGTCAGTTTCGAGGGCGTGACCTATGCTGCCGCCGGGTTCGGCGCGGGCTGGCTGGCGCTGGCACTTGTGGCGGGGTTGGCTCGCCGGATGTTGCGCCGCAGACCGCGGGTTGTGCGCGGGTGACAGGGCGGCTTGCCCGGAGGGTCGCGCCCCGGGTTGAGGGCAGAGGGAGGCCAGCCCCCCGCGCTGCGCGCCCCCCTCCCGGGATATTTATGGCCAGAAGAAGCCGGGGGTC
Organism: Salipiger sp. 1_MG-2023; assembly: GCF_030547555.1. Classification (NCBI taxonomy): domain Bacteria; kingdom Pseudomonadati; phylum Pseudomonadota; class Alphaproteobacteria; order Rhodobacterales; family Roseobacteraceae; genus Salipiger; species Salipiger sp. 1_MG-2023. The sequence goes on from NZ_JAUOQN010000025.1 coordinate 48,324, forward strand.
GGCGCGGTTGATCAGACGGCGGCTTCGATTTCGGCGACGATGGTGTTGACCAGTTGCGTGAGCAGGGCGTCGTCTTCGCATTCCGCCATGACGCGGATCAGCGGCTCGGTGCCCGATTTGCGGATCAGCAGGCGGCCCTTGCCGACCAGCTGCGCCTCGGCATGTTTGATGGCGCTGTGCACCGAGGCTGCGTCTAGCGGTTTCTGCCCGGCAGTGAAGCGGACGTTTTTCAGTAGCTGCGGCACCGGATCGAAGCGACGTGCGAGCGCCGAGGCTGGCTGGCCGGTCTGGACCATTTCGGCGAGGAATTGCAGGCCCGCCAGCAGACCGTCGCCGGTGGTGGCGTAATCGGTCATCACGATATGGCCCGACTGTTCGCCGCCAAGGTTCCAGCCATTGGCACGCATCGCCTCGACCACGTAGCGATCGCCGACGCGGGTGCGTTCGAGCCGCAGGCCCTTGCCGCCGAGATAGCGTTCAAGCCCGAGGTTGGACATCACCGTGGCGACAAGCACGCCGTCCTTGAGACGGTCTTCGGCGGCCCAACGCGAGGCCATCAGCGCCATCAGCTGATCGCCGTCTGCGATGCTGCCGGTCTCGTCGATGAGGATGATGCGGTCGGCGTCGCCGTCAAGACAGATGCCGACATCCGCGCCATGGGCCACCACCGCCTCGGCGGCGGCGTGCGGTTTGGTCGAGCCGCAGTTGTCGTTGATGTTGCGCCCGTTCGGCGCGGTGCCGAGCGGGATCACCTCGGCGCCCAGTTCCCAAAGCACCTCGGGGGCGGTGCGATAGGCCGCGCCATTGGCGCAGTCGATCACCACTTTCATGCCTTCGAGGCTGAGCCCGTGCGGCAGCGAGCCCTTGATGCGCTCCTGATAGCGGAAGCGCCCGTCGTCGATGCGTTTGGCGCGACCAATGTTGCCGGCCTGCGCCGGGGCGACGCCGGCCAGAACCATCGCCTCGATCTCGGATTCAGCCTCGTCGGAGAGCTTGAACCCGTCGGGGCCGAAGAACTTGATGCCGTTGTCGTCGGCGGGGTTGTGACTGGCGGAAATCATGATGCCGAGGTCGGCGCGCATCGATGGCGTCAGCAGCCCCACCGCCGGGGTCGGCACCGGGCCGAGCAGCAGCACGTTCATCCCGGTCGAGGTCAGCCCCGCCGTCAGCGCGTTTTCGAACATGTAGCCTGACAGGCGGGTATCCTTGCCGATCACCACGCGGTGCACGCCGCCCGCTTCGCGGCGGAAATAGCGCCCGGCGGCAGCGCCGATGCGCAGCGCCATTTCGGCGGTCATCGGATGCAGGTTGGCGGTGCCGCGCACGCCGTCGGTGCCGAAAAGATCACGCGTCATGGGGGGCTCCTGTTTCTACGGCCTGCCAGAGCGCCAGCGCCTGACGGGTTTGCGCAACGTCGTGAACGCGCAGGATCTGCGCGCCTTGCGCCACGCCGGCAAGCGCCACGGCGATCGAGCCGGGGGCGCGCTGCGTTGGCTCGGGTGCATTGCCGATGCGTCCGATGAAGCCCTTGCGCGATACGCCAAGCAGGATCGGGCAGCCAAGCCCGTGCAGCAGTGACAGCCCGTTCAGCAGCGCAAGGTTGTGGGCCTGCGACTTGCCAAAGCCGATGCCGGGATCGACGATGATCTTGGCGCGGTCAAGCCCGTTTGCCAGCAGCATCTCGACCTGGGTTTCCAGAAAATCATAGACGTCGAGCAGCACGTTTTCATATTCCGGCGCGTCCTGCATGGTTTGCGGATCGCCCTTGGAGTGCATCACGCAGACCGGCAGCGCGTTGTCGATGCAATAGCGCGCCAGATCCGGATCGAAGGTCAGCCCGGACACGTCGTTGACCATCGAGGCCCCGGCGCGGATCGCGGCGCGTGCCACCGCCAGCTTGCGCGTGTCGATCGAGATCGGGACCCCGGCCAGCGCGCGGATCACCGGTTCGGTGCGGGCGACTTCTTCGCCGGTGCTGATCTCGGTGGCACCGGGGCGGGTGCTTTCACCGCCGATGTCCAGCAGGTCGGCGCCGTCCTGCATCAGCCGGCGGCCGCGCAGCGCCGCCTCGGGGGCGGATCTGTCACGACCGCCGTCGGAAAAGCTGTCGGGGGTGACGTTGAGAATCCCCATGATCTGCGGGCGATCCATACGCAGGCCCATCACCGTGCCGCGCGGCGCTGTCAGCCGGTCGCGGACCGGATCCGGCAGGGCGCTGGCGGGCAGGCGGGTGACGCTGCCGTCGCGTCGGTGGCGGGCGACATGGGTGAACCAACGCGGGCCGCCCGCAAGCGGCAGGGCATCGCTTGGGCGCGGGGCATCGGTACGGACGAGGGGTCGGAAATAGTCACGCATGGGCGCTCTTGTGCCCCCGGGCGCGGGCATTGGCAAGCGCCCGCCCGGCGCGATGTTTCAAAGCGTGACAACCCGCGCGGGCAGCGTGATCGCCTCGGGCAGAGGGGCGCCGATGGTGACCAGTTCGCAAGCGTCGATCTGCGCCGCGAACCAGCCCGCCAGCGCCACGCTGTCGGCTTGCTGCGAGGCCGGACCCTGCGTCGCGTCGAGCACGATCTTCGATGGAGCCCAGATGCAGATCTGCCCGTTCTTCATCGCCCAGTCGAGTTCGGTGCGGGTGGCGACCACCTTGCAGCGCGGATCGCGCGCCGCCAGCACCCAGCCGTTCTGTTCGATGGCCAGCAGGTCTATGCGCCGCTGCGCCAGCGGGTGGCTGGCGTGCGGGCGGGGCAGATCGGGCAGGCCGACGCAGAGGATCAGCGGCTCGGGCAGCGCCGCCAGCGCGTCGATTCGCGCCGTCAGACTGCCCGAGGCGATGGCCTCGTTCGACAGGTATACAAGGCGCGGATGCGGGCGCAGGCGGGCGACTTCGGCGAGGTGACGGCCATAATCGCTGCGCGCACGCACGATCTCGACCCCCAGCGCACCGGGGCCGCGATCAAGCTTTTCGATGCGCAGGAACACCCGCATTGCCTGCGGTTCAAGCAGGATGCGTTCCGCGATGCGCTCGGCCAGCGTTTCCAGCAGGTTGACCCGTTCGGCGTCCAGCTCGGTGCTGATCGCCTCGGTGACGCGGTCGTAGCTGAGAATGCGGTCGACATCATCGTCAAGCGGCCCGCCGGTGGGCGTGACCTCGACCACCACATCGAAGCGGATGCGCTGGGTGTGGCCGCGTTCGGCCTGAAAGGCGCCGATCTCGACCTCGCGCACATGCTCGCGCAGCGAGATGCGGTCGCGCGGCGCCGTGCCTTCGGTGGAAATCGCCCGTTCCGACGGGTGGGCAAAGGCAAGGCGGATCTCGTCGGCCATGGCGGGGGCTCCGGGTTGTGGTCCTTGCCGCGACCTTTAGCGCAGGCCGCGCGCGGGCGCGAGGCCCGGAGGCGGCATTTGACCGCCCACCTGCGTCAGTTGCTGCTGACGCGGTAGCCGGCGCGATAGAATTGATGATCGCCAATCGACGTGGTCTTGGTGAAGCTCTTGGCCCAGTAGGGGTTCACGGCGTGGGTGTGATAGAAGGTGGCGCCTTCGGTCAGGGCCCGCGGCGCACCGTCAAGCATCTGGCGGGCGATCTTGCCGGCCCTGTCCCAGGCCAACGGCTCGGAGATCGTCTCGGGCACACCATCGCAAGTAAAGGTGAACTGGCAGGCATGCTTGCGCCCGGTTCCCTGATTCACCACGCCGCAGACCGTGGCGGGGAAACGCGGCGAGTCGACACGGTTGAGGATCACCTCGGCCACCGCGAACTGCCCCTTGACGCTTTCACCGCGTGCCTCGAAATACAGCGCTTCGGCGAGGCATTCCCATTGCGAGCCGCCCTTGGCGACCGGCTGGCTTGACAGCCATTCCCGGTTGTATGAGATGGGGGTGATCGCCCCGCTTGCATCCAGCGCGAGCAGCGATCTGAGATGCGATGGCTTCGCGCTGCTCAGCCCTTTTTGTTCCAGATTCACCAAGTGGCGAAGATTATCCTGCTTCACTTCGGCAGCAGCAGGCTGGGCCGCGGCAAACGCAGCCAGCGCAAACATCGTTGCTTTGATCATCAGTCCCTCGTTACGTCCCGGTGCGGCTCCCCATAGCCGCCGTTCGTCCGGGGGGTGAGCTATTGAATTTGTTCCGTCGCGTCTACCCGCAGGGCGGCAGATCGGCGGATTTTGGCCAAAAGCTTTTGTTAAGATGATGTATTCATTAGATAAAATTCCCGCGACTACGAGATCTTGTCTCTGATCGCAAGCTGAGCGGCAGCCAGCCGGGCGACCGGAACCCGGAACGGAGAGCAGCTGACATAATCGATTCCGGCGCTTCGGCAGAAGGCAATCGATTCGGGATTGCCGCCATGTTCGCCGCAGACCGACAGCATAACGCCGCCATTCGCCCGCCGCCCGCGTTCGACCCCGATGCGAATCAATTCGCCCACACCCTCGGCATCGAGCCGATGGAACGGGTCTTCGGGAAAGACGCCCTGCTGCACGTAATGCGACATGAACCGCCCCGCATCGTCGCGGGACAACCCGTAGGTCATCTGCGTCAGGTCATTGGTGCCGAAGGACAGGAAATGCGCGTGCTGCGCGATTTCGTCGGCGCGCAGGCAGGCGCGGGGCGTTTCCACCATGACGCCAAGCGAGTAGTCGAAATCGCGCCCGCGCTCGTTGCGCACTGCCGAGGCGACGGCGTCGATGCGATTGCGCACCAGTTCGACCTCGCGGCAGGCCGAGACCAGCGGCAGCATGATTTCGGGCACCACCGGCGCGCCGATGCGGCTGGCATCCAGCGTCGCCTCGAAAATGGCGCGGGCCTGCATGTCGTAGATCTCGGGCACCGTAATGCCAAGCCGCACGCCGCGCATCCCCAGCATCGGGTTGTATTCCCCCATGCTTGCAACGCGGCGGGTCACCTCGGACACCGGGCGGTCGACCGCTTCGGCCAGCGCGCGCAGCCCGGCGCGATCATTGGGCAGGAATTCGTGCAGCGGCGGGTCGAACAGGCGGATGCAGACCGGCATGCCTTCCATGATGCGGAAAAGCTCGGTGAAATCCTTGCGCTGCATTGGCAACAGTCGCGCCAGCGCCGCCTCGCGGTCCTTGGGGCTGTCGGCAAAGATCATCTCGCGCATCGGGGTGATGCGGTCTTCTTCGAAGAACATGTGTTCGGTGCGGCACAGGCCGATGCCCTGCGCCATGAAGTTGCGCGCAGTGGCCGCGTCTTGCGGGGTGTCGGCGTTGGCGCGCACGCCGATGTCACGTTCCGCGTCGGCCCAGGACATAAAGACATGGAACACGTCGTCCAGCGCCGCCTCGATCATCTTTGGCGCGCCGGCTAGAACCTGCCCGGCGCTGCCATCGACGGTGATGATGTCGCCTTCGCGAAAGCGGCGGCCATCCTCGGCCAGCAACACCTTGTCATCGTGGCGGAATCCCATGCGCACCGCGCCCACCACGCAGGGCAGGCCGATGCCGCGCCCGATCACCGCCGCGTGGCTGGTCATGCCGCCGCGTTCGGTCAGAACCGCAGCGGAGCAATGCATGCCGCGCACATCCTCGGGCGAGGTTTCGCGCCGCACCAGTACGCAGGGTTCGCCTCGCGCCGCCGAGGCCTGCGCCTCGTTCGAACTGAACACGATCCGCCCGGTGGCGGCGCCGGGCGAGGCGGCAACCCCGCGCCCGATGAAATCGCGCTTCGCTTCGGGGTCGACCTGCCGGTGCAGCAATTCGGTCAGCGCGTGCGGTTCGACCCGCATCACCGCTTCCTGTCTGGAGATGATGCCGTCTTCGGCCAGCCGCACCGCAATGCGCAGCGCCGCGCGCGAGCTGCGCTTGACCCGCACCCCGTCGAGAATATGCACCTGCCCGTTCTCGATGGTGAATTCGATCTGCATTTCGGCGCGCAGCTTCTGGCGCATGAAGGCGGCGTATTCCTTCAGTTCCTGAAAGGCGGCTGGCTCCAGCTCTTCGAGCGAGGGGCCGCGCGGATCGCGCGCCAGATAAAGCGAGGCCGTGCCGTGCAGCGCTTCGCGCCCTTGGCTCTGGCTCAGGTAGCGGCCAGTCACCTGCGGTAGGCCGGTGTCGGAATCGACCAGTTGCAACACCCCCGAGCCGCATTCGCCGATGCCCAGCCCCAGCGCCATTTCCTGCACGATCAGCCCCAGGCCGGCATCGACCGGCGCGCCGCGCGCCTGGCGCAGCAACCGGGCGGTGGTGCCTTCCCATGCCCGCGCCATCGAGCGCAGCACCTCGGCCAGCTGGCGTTCGACGCATTGGGGAAACGGCTCTTCGGCCTCTTCCTCATACGCTTTGAGCGCGGCTGACAGCCCCTCTTGGCCGACGCAGCCGATGTCTTCGAACACATCGGGATCAAGCCGGGCGACATGGATGGCAAAGGCCATGACAAAGCGCTGATACAGCGCGCTGGCGGCTTCCTTGCCGATCTCGTCGCACAGGGCCACATAGGTCGCGTCGTTCATCCCGATGTTGAGCACCGAACCGGGGCCGCCCCAATCCATGTCTTCGGAGGAGTGGCGCACGCAAAGCAGCGCGCCTTCGGCAAAGCGCGACAGAATCGCGCTGATATCTGGCAGATCGCCCTGCGCGATGCGGTGCACCGTGTCAAAGCTGAGCGCAACGGTCCGGGGCACCGGCAGATCGAGCCGCACAAGCCGTTGAAGACACTTGGCCCGCCCGCCATGGGTCGGCACCGAAATCGGCGCCGATGACGTGATCAGCGTCACGTCGGGGTCGTGATCTTCGGGGCGAAGCGTATCGGGCACAAGGGCGTCCATCTGAAGTTTCTGCGTCGCAGCATAACCCGAAAACGGGTTTTTACACTATCACGTTTGGTAGCAAAGATGACGTTAATCCGCGTGGGCCTCGGGGGCAACAATGGTATACACGGCTGCCCCTGCCGAAGGTCGCTTTGCAACCTTCAGGCACCATTTGTGAAATCGGCTTCGCGTCAGCCTTCGAGCCGGGTCAGATCGGCGACCTGAAGGCACGTCGTGCGAATGCGCGACAGAAGGTTGAGCCGGTTGCGGCGCACCACCTGATTGTCGGAATTGACCTGCACGGCATCGAAAAACGCATCTATCGGCGCGCGCAAATTGGCCATGGATGACATGGCCTTGCCGAAATCCTCGGCCAGCATGGCGGGCTTGATGGTCGCATCGGCCGCATCGAGTGCCGTAAAAAGCGCCGTTTCCTCGTCGGTTTCGGCGAATTTCACGTCAGCGCCAAAGCTGTATTCAACGCCGTCCTTCTCCTCGGCCTGAGTGAGGATGTTGTTGGCCCGCTTGAACCCCTGCACGAGATTTGCGCCGTCTTCGGTGCTCAGCGTCTCGGACAGCGACCGCGCGCGCGCCACCACCAGGGACAGGTCATCGCTGCCGGGCATCGCCAGCACGGCGTCGATCACGTCATGGCGAATGCCTTCATCCTTGAGATGGACCTTGAGGCGGTCGTGGAAGAAGGAGAGGAGATCGTCGGCAGGGGCGTTCTCGCCATGTGCGGTGAATGCTTTGCCGAGCGTCGTCACAAGGCTGGCCTTCAGCCCATTCACCAGCACCAGCCGGATCACCCCCAGCGCGGCGCGGCGCAGGGCGAAGGGGTCTTTCGAGCCGGTCGGCTTTTCGTTGATGGCCCAGAACCCGGTCAACGTGTCGAGCTTGTCGGCCAGCGACACGGCGACCGAGACCGGCGCGGTGGGCACGTCGTCGGACGGGCCAAGGGGCGAGTAATGCTCTTGGCAGGCCGCCGCGACCTCGGTGGGCAGGCCCGCCGCGTCGGCGTAATAGCGGCCCATCAACCCCTGAAGTTCGGGGAATTCAAACACCATTTCCGAGGACAGGTCCGCCTTGGAGACCCGTGCCGCCTGTTCGGCGAGATCGGCATCGGCGCCGACCATCGGCGCGATCTCACGGGCGAGGGCGGCGATGCGCTCGATCCGGTCCTTCTGGCTCCCGAGCTTGTTGTGGAAGGTCACGTTCGACAGGCGATCCGTCCACGCCTCCAGCCCGTCGGTCTTGGCGACGCGCAGATCGTTTTCCCAGAAGAACCGCGCATCCGACAGGCGCGCCGACAGCACCTTGTTGTTGCCCGCAAGGATGGTCACGCCGTCATCGCTGGTCTCGATGTTGGCGACGGTCACAAAGCCTTCGATCCGGCCAGTGGCGGGGTTTTTCACCGAAAAGAACTTCTGATGCTCTTTCATCGAGGTTTGCAGCACCTCGGGCGGTAGGCCAAGGAAGGGCGCGCCGATCTTGCCCATCAGCACCACCGGCCATTCCACGAGGCCGGCGACCTCGGTCAGCAGGCCAGCATCTTCGACCACCTCGAGCCCTTGCGCAAAGGCGGCGGTGGTGGCGTCGTGCCAGATGGTATCGGCGCGCTCTCGCGCCGACAGGATCACCTTGGACCGCTTGAGCTTGGCCTCGTAATCATCAAAGCCAGAAACATCGAAGGCGCCATTGCCCATGAAACGGTGGCCCTGCGTACTGCGCCCGGCGGTGATGCCATCGACGCTTAGCGGTACGATTTCGCTGCCGCCTTCATCGCTGAGCAGGCACAGGATCGATTGCAGCGGGCGCACCCAGCGCAGGCTGCCCGCGCCCCAGCGCATGGATTTCGGCCAAGGGAAATTGCGGATGGTCTTTTCAAGCACCTCGGCAACGATCTCGGCGGCGGGGCGGCCCGGCTTTTCGATGATGGCGAACAGCACCGTGCCCTTCTTGTCGGTGCGCTCCTCGCATTGCTCGCGGCTCACGCCCGCGCCGCGCAAGAAGCCTTCGATGGCCTTCGCAGGGGCGTCGACCTTGGGGCCACGGCGTTCTTCGCGGATCGCCGGGGATGCCGCGAGCAGACCGGACACCGTCAGTGTCAGGCGGCGCGGCGTGGAAAAGGCGGCGGCACCGGCATAGGTCAGACCGGTCTCGGCCAGCCCATCGGTGACGAGCTTCTTGAGATCCTCGGCGGCACGGCCTTGCATACGCGCGGGGATTTCTTCGGAAAATAGTTCGATCAGAAGGTCGGGCATCGTCTCACCACAGCATTTGTTGCGGTGGTGGATAGCTGGATGAGCGGGCAGGGTAAAGCGCTTAGCCCGCCCGCAGGCTCATGCCGTCGCCTCGCGCAGCTTGCCTTCGGCTTTCAGCCTGGCGCGACGGGCAAAAGTCATCACATCCTCGCCCGAATGGCGCGGCACGATGCGGTAGCGGGCCTCGACAAGGTTTTCGATGCCAAAGCCGACGAGACCAGCGGCGATAATCCCCATCAGGATCGCGCCATAGGGGGAATCGCGCAGGGTCGAGAGCGCCTCGCCAACGCCGCCCGCCTCGCCGGGATTGTGGTTGAAACCGGCAAAGAAGATGAGCCCACCGATGATGGCGACAACGACACCTTCGGCGATAAATCCGGCCTTCATTGCCGGATTCAGCTTCTGCGTCAGATCGGTGACCCGGATATCGGCCTTGTAGGTTTCCGCGATGCCCTTGTAGCCATAATAGAAACCCGCGCCGATGGTTACGATCCCGACCACCATCACCAGATATGGCCCCCAAGGCATCGCCATCAGCTTTTGCGTGGCGGTCTGCGCGCCGCCGCCCTGCGAGCCGCCCCCCATCGCGGTGGCGGCGAGCGAGGCACCGATGGCACCGTGGATCAACCCGGTGATCGCCTGACCGGCGCGGGCGGCGAGGCCCTTGGCATCCGAGCCTTCGCACTCAAGATCCATGGCGGCGTCGATCAGCCGCCAGACCATATAGGCCATCATGCCAATGGCGATGGCCCAGAGCAGGGCAACGCCCCACGGCTCATCGCGCAGTGTCGAGAGCGCATCGGTGGTGCCTTGGGCCTGTCCTCCGTAGATGGCGGCGGACAGGGACAGCCCCCCGACGATGATGTAGACGGCGCCGCGCGCGGCGTAGCCAGCACGCATCACGGGCACGACCCAGGCGGGGGCTTTATCAGGCATCGAACCTCTCCTCTGTTCGAGTAAAAGCGCGATGGCACCGAATTGGTTCCCGATATCGGCGTTTCAGATGGCATGGCGCTGCGGGAGACGCCCGCCGACGCGCAGGTCAAAAGGTGATTTTAGGATGGATTTTTTGAGGATTTTCCCGCATAGCAAGACAGGCGGGGCCGTGTGACTTCTTCCGGCATTGCCCTGAGCGAACAGCGGGTGGGCGAACATGCACGGGTGCGATACCTGTAGAGCGCCGAAGAGAAACCTTCTTGGCATCGTCAAGAGCGCGCATGAATTTCTCGAAGCGGATCAGGTGCTGATCAACGATGTGACGTCAGACAGGCAATACGTGCTGATGCATATCGGTGCGCCGCTGCCACCGGAATTCGCACGCGAGATGCCGCTGAGCCATTCGATCTGTCAGCACACCGTCGGAATGGGCGTTCCGTTGAGCATCGAGAATGCCGCAGCGCATCCGTTGCTGCGCGATTGCCTTGCCATCCCCGACCTGAATATCGGAGCCTATCTCGGGCTGCCGTTCGGTGCGGGGTTCCCGACATTAACCATGAGTGCCGTCTCTCATTATCCCAGACTGTGGACCTCGCAGGACCGCGCCTGCATCAGCCGTGCCATCAGCGAGATAAAGGAAGGCCACGCCGCTGAAATCGCGGAGCTCTCCCGCCAGATCCGCAGGCGCTGAGGGATCCCCGTGCGGCGGGCCTTGGGGGGCCTGTCCGCAAGCGCCCGGCGAGGGCGCAGGGTCCGCGACGGGTTGGACGCAGCAGAAGGGCCGTGCGGGATGTCGCTTGTCCCGCACGGCCGGGTCTTGCGGCCCTCTTGTCAGAAGGCGAAATCATCCGCGTCGAGCCTTGCGTAAACGCCGCTTTCGCCCTCGATGCGGATATAGAACTCGTCGATCTCGGCAACGGTAAGCGCGACCGAGGTCAGCGTGGTCAACGCGTTCGGGTCGTAGCTGGCTGCGATCTCGGCGATCAGCGCGTCGGCGGTCGCGGCAGTGTCGACCCACAGCCGCGCGACATCGAAGCCCAGACTGGTGTCAAAGCCGTTCTCGACCACCACGACGCCGTCATCGGTGGTGCAGGATGCGGTCAGGTGGTCGTCACCGATCAGCGTGTCGCGCTCTGCCCCGTCAGAGGACTGGACCCACTTGAACTCGTCATCGTCGGCGCCGCCCACCAGCAGATCTTCGTCGCCGCCAAAGCACAGAAGCATGTCGTTCCCGGCCTGTCCGAACGCGATGTCATTGCCGGCGCCGGTGGACAAGCGGTCATCATCCGAGCCCCCCAGCATCTGGTCGTCGCCATTGCCACCGGTGAGCTTGTCGTTGCCGCTGCCGCCCTTCATCAGGTCGTCGCCGTTGCCGCCCTTCAGCTTGTCGTTGCCGCCGCCGCCGTCGAGCATGTCATTGCCCGAGTTGCCATTGAGGAAGTCGTTGCCAAGCTCGCCATAGAGCTTGTCATCGTTGCCCCGCCCGTCGATCGCATCGTTGCCATCGCGGCCGAACATGCAATCGACCGAGCCGCCCCCGCGCAGCATGTCGTCGGCGCCAGTGCCGTAGGTGACTCCTTCACAGACGGTCGAGGCCAGCAGCACGCCGAACCCGCCGCCGCCCCCGAGCGACGACACGATGTCGGTCAGCCCGTCGCCATTGACGTCGCCGAGCGAGATGCCGTTGAGATTCGAGAACGCCTGATCCGGCAGGACGTGCATCTTGTGAAACCCACCGTCGCCATCAGAGAGGTAGATCCTGAGGCCATTCGCCCCCTGAACACCCCCCGTGAGTATGTCATCGTAGCCATCGTCATTGACGTCACCCACGATCGCCCCGATGCCACGGCCGACAAAGGTGTCGATGGTGCGCGGGGTCCATGTCAGGTTGCCGCCCGCATCCTCGCCGCCGTCATAGACGATGACATTGGTTTGCAGGACGGAATTCACGGTTTCGATTTCAAGCGCGATCTGCTCGTAATAGCCATCGTGGTTCATGTCGGCGGCCGCCGGGCCGGCGTTTGATTCCACGAAGCCAAGCGTCGGGGTCGACGCGGCGATATTCCCCGACCACGCAGGGTTGCCGGACGCGTCGGTCTGGTTGATGTAAACCGCAAGTTTCGATGCCCCTGCGGCCTGCATGCCGATCAGGTCCAGCAAGCCATCACCGTTGAGATCGATGGCAGAGAACCCAAGTCCACGCGTATGACCCGAGACATCGGGGACGGGCGCCGCCCCTTGGGTGAAGTTGCCGTTGCCATCGCCATAGTGGATCTTGAACAGCCCGCCGTTGATGCCCTGCAGGATGTCGACGTGGCCATCGCCGTTAAAATCCTCGGCGGTGGTCTGCCAGGTATAGGTTCCGTCCTCTTGCGTGATCGGGGTGTAGTCGGTGCCGGTGTCCAACGACAGGGCCGTATACAGGCCACGGAAACGGATGCCGATGGCAAAATCGACCTCGCCATCTTCGTTGAAGTCGGCAGCGGCAGTGTCGTGAATGTTCGACGGCAAGGGGCCGATCGAGTCCTGCATCACGAGTTGGCCAAGCGTGGCGTCCCATTCCCAGATTTCGATGGTGCGGGCCGAATAATTCCCGACAAGCACATCGGCGTCACCGTCGCCATCATAGTCGAAAAAGTGGATGCCGGTGATGTTCGCCCCGGCGTTATAGGTCTGTAAATCGTATTCGTACTGGATAGACATGTCTTCCTCCCGTCTTGCGTTGGCGGTAGCTGAATCCCCGTGCCACCACTGCAATGTGTTAACCATAACGGTCGAAAACGGGCGTGCATTGACTCCCCTCATTGACGTAGGGGAGATTAACGATTGGGCCCACGCATAGCGGCGGCGCCTTGCGCGCTCATACGCCTTCGCTTTGGTTGGCCAGCTGCCCCTGACCGCGACCGGTTTCGAGCGGGCGGTGTGACCCTCTCCGGTTTCGCCGTTGCTTGTTTGTTCGGTCTAAAGCGAAACTGGGGCGGATCATGCTCTGCTACTTTGATGCCGGTCGGTCAGGCTGCGAGGAGGGGATGTGCTCGTACAAGCTTTGCCCGGATTGCCACGCCAATGCGCAGTTGGGCGAGCGCGGCCCCGCCCGACGAGGTCAGCTTCGCTTGTGCGAGCACGTAAGGCCACGGTTCACCATGTGTGTCGTATCGAGTGCAGTGACTGGCTGCCGTCAGTGTCTTTGCCAAGGATGTCGCGGCGGTGGCGGGTAAACCACTGCGGAAGCGCGCAGACGAAGCGCGTAGACCTTGCCGACAGAGGCTCTGATGGGCCATTCGGGGAAGGAAGACCCTCTCACTGTCAGGATGGGCAGCTAGACGCGTTCTGAAAAGGGCCTGAGCGCCCTCGGGGATCAGGACAGATTGAACCGCACCGGATTTGCCGGAGGCTGATTGCAGTTAGTTACGCGGCTCGTTCCTCAGTTTCCATAGCCACATAGAAATTGGCCTCTGCTTCTGTCGGCTGAATGTTTCCGATAGGCTCAAGCAGACGGCGGTTGTTGAACCAGTCCACCGGTAATCCCCCGTTTTTTCGGGGGCTTGGTCGTAGAATTTATGCGGCCATTTTCAGTTTCTGGACGGGTGTCATCCCGCCGTTGCCCATGTTGGGGCGTTCGTTGTTGTAGGACCAGAGAAACTCGGTGGCAATCTGCTGCACCTCGTCGATGGTTTTGAAGATGTGGAGGTCCAGCCATTCGTGCCTGACCGTTCGGTTGTAGCGCTCGACATAAGCGTTCTGCTGAGGATTTTCGGGCTGAATATGGGCCAGGACGATGCCCTTGTGCTCGGCCCATTCCATGGGCGTTGTTGCGCAACTCCGACGAACAAGGATTCACTTCGCGAATCCATACCGTTAGACGCGCCTGATGAGCAAACCATCACCCGCCCGCTACCGCACCACGAACTGGGCCAGCTACAACGCATCGTTGCGGAAGCGGGGGGCCCTGCTGATCCATTGCCCGGCAGGGCATTGCACAGCAATGTCCCGAGAGGGGATTAAGGTGCTGTTCAAGCTGCCGTTGCGCCAGACCGCAGGGATGGTGGCCAGCCTGCTGAAACTGGCGGGGCTGGACTGGCCGGTGCCCGACTTTTCCACCCTGTGCCGCAGGCAGAAGACGCTGGCCGTGCAGATCCCCTATCGCCGCTCCGACGGGCCGCTGAACCTGCTCGTGCCCTCTCGGGACATCACTTCGTGATGCCCTGCCGGGTGACAGACAGCACCGGGATCAAGTTCCTCGGCGACGGCGCCCTCTCATGGTTTGCAAGCAAACCATTGCCGGGTAATAAATGGCAGGCCCGCAAGCATGGGGTGCAGGGGCGGCGCCAATGGCGCAAGGTGCATCTGGCCATGGACCCGGCCACATCCGACATCCGCGCCGTGGAATTCACCCCAAGCCGCGACGGCCCCTCTCGGGACATTGCTGGCGCAATGCCCTGTCGGGCAAGCGACAGCCCTGTGCTGCCGGACCTGCTGGGACAGATCCCGACGGACGAGCAGATCGGCACGGTGACCGCCGATGGTGCCTATGACAGACGCCGCTGCCACACCGCCATCCTCGCGCGAGCAGCCAACCCAATCATTCCGATCCGCAAGAACGGGCGGCTGTGAAGACGATTGCCCGGCCGCGCGCGCCCAAAACGAAACACTGCGCGCAACCCGACATTATGGCAGGGCGTTCTGGAAGCGCTGGACCGGATACCACGCCCGCAGCCGCATCGAGGCGCCCCCTCTCGTGACATTGCTGCGCAATGCACTGCCGGTCAATGGATGCGCTGCCTCAAGGCCTTCGGTGAGCGCATCATGGCCAGAGATCCCGACCGCCAGACCGCCGAAATACACATCCGCATAGCCCTCATGAACCGCTTCAACGCCGGTGACCTGCCACGGGATTTTTTCTCCATTTGAAATTAGAGTCCGACCCAACGAAGGGACGGACAATGAAGCGAAGAACAGATCATCCACTGCCCGGCAGGCGCATTCGCAGAATGCTGCCGAGAGGGGGCATTTTGAGCGAACATGAGGCCGGCGCGAAGTGCGCTGATCTGTGCCGCAAGCACGGGATGTCGGAAGGCACCTTTTATGCCTGGA
>NZ_JAUOQN010000026.1:0-62041 GCF_030547555.1 Salipiger sp. 1_MG-2023
GTCACACCCGGCCGCGCGCTGCGCTACGCCGGGGGCTCCGCGCGCGGCCTCCTACACCAAGCGTTGGGACACTACCCTTTTCATTTCCAGCCGGATGATCTCGGCCATCCGCGACCGGCGCAGCCCATAGGGGTTCACCCCGAGGCCGACATTGGTGAAATAAGTGTCGATCTTGTGCCTGAGCGAGCCGTGCCCCAGCGTGATCGCAACATTGTTGCTGTGCATTCGGAAACCCTTTCGAGTGGTTTGGTTTCCCCCCACGGCAAATATTAGGCCTGTTTCTGAAAATATCCCGAACCCAGCGTTCACGTTTTGCTGCAACGCAGAAAAGCCCGCGCGAAACGCACGGGCTTTGGGCAGGTTGGCGCGGGAAAGGGCGGATCAGCCAGCGTGATGCAGGCTCGCGAGCAGCTTTGGATCGAGGCTTTGCGCGGCAAATGTTGGGCCTTCGGTCAGCACGGACACCGCATCATGCGAATGCAGGCTTTCCTGATGGCTCGCAAGCACGCGGAAATCGCCGATGCGCGGATCGGCGTGCAGCTGCTCGGCGAACAGGCGCGCCGCGTCTTCGACAAAGATCGGGTTGGCGGCGTTGAGCTCGGCAAAGGCCTGCTCGTCCTCACGTTTGACCATCACCTGCGTTTCGGTCGGCACCGCGGCGCGGCACAGCTCGATGACATCTTCGAACCACAGGCAGCGCCCCGGCTTCATCTGCACCGAAATCCGCGCCACAGAGCGCTGCGAATGCGGCGTTGCCAGTTGCCCACGGGTGCGCCGAGCGTGTTCCGACAGCTCCAGCGAGCATGGGCAGGTCGAGCTGTAGACGTAATCGAGATGCAGCATGCGGCGGCGCACGCCCGCAACCTCGACCAGTTCCAGCGCGATATCGTAATACTGATAACCCGACAGGCCAGAGCGCAGGCTGCCCACCCGCAGCGGAAACGACAGGCGCATCTGGATGCGGGCGTCGAAACTGCCAAGGTCGCTCTTGTAATCGTCCAGCGCCGCCTCGATCACGTCAAAGGAAAAGGTCTTGTCGGCATGGACATAAAAGCTGCGCATGATGCGCGACATGTTGATGCCCTTCTTACCGGCATCAAGGCTGACGGTGCCAGTCACCGATGTTTCCAGCATCAGATCACCGGCATCGCGGGTGCGATAGCGGATCGGCAGGCGGAAGTTGGAAATCCCGACATGCTGGATCGCCCGGTTTTCGCCCTTGATCAGAGAGGCAGGACCGTTCTGAAGATCGGGCAGCGTGGCCCGATAGGCCGCGTTGGCATCGAAATCTGCGGGATACTCGCAGGCCAGATCCGGATAGCTCACGCCCTCGCGCAGGGCCGACAAACCCGGGTCCACCGCCGCCAGATCCCCCTCGCCAGCGCTGGCGATATAGCGGCGCAGCAGGGCCAGCGCGGCGGCGGCCTCTTCGCGGCTCGGGTCGATGCTCAGGTCGGGCGTGTGAACGTTCATCTTTCGGCACCCTTCGGGGTTGGATGGTCAAGGGAACAGATAAGATGATCCGCGCCCTTTTCCAAGATTTTCCGTCAGGATGGTTTCCTATTTCCCGCGATTGTCCCGATCGGGCCTGTTCAGGCCTGTTCCAGCGCGGCCAGCAGATCGGCGATCAGATCGGCGGGGTCCTCCAGCCCGATCGACAGGCGCACGAGGCCGGGCGTGATGCCCAGCAGATCTTTCTGATCCTGCGGCAGGCGCTGGTGGGTGGTGGTCGCCGGATGGGTCGCGATGGATTTCGCATCCGCAAAATTATTGGAAATCAGGATGGTTTCCAACGCGTTGAGGAAGCGGAAGCAGGCCTCCTTGCCGCCCTTCACCTCAAAGGCCAGCACGGTGCCGCCAAACGGGGCCTGGCTCAGCGCCAGCGCCTGCTGCGGGTGGTCCTTGTGGGTCGGGTAATGCACGAAGGCGATCTTGTCATGGCCCGACAGCGCATCACAGACCTTGAGCACGGCATCGGCCTGCGCGCGCACCCGCAGCTCCAGCGTTTCAAGCGCCTTGAGATGTGACCACGCCGTGAACGGGTTCATCGCACCGCCGGTGTGCTTCATGTAGGTTTCGATGGGGCCGCGGATCAGCTCCTTACTGCCGCAGATCATCCCGCCCAGCATCCGGCCCTGCCCGTCGACATGCTTGGTGGTCGAGATTACGCACAGATCGGCGCCGCACGCCTGCGCGTAGGAAAACACCGGCGTCGCCATGGCATCATCGACAATGACCAGCGCGCCGACCTTGTGCGCCGCCTCGCACACGTATTTCAGGTCGATCACTTCCAGCGTCGGGTTCGAGATCGATTCAAGGAACACCGCCCGCGTGTCTTTGCTCAGCGCCGCATCCCATGCCGCGGTGTCGCGCCCGTCGACCAGCACGATCTCGACCCCGAACTTGCCGAGGATTTCCTCGAGCACGAAGAGACACGAGCCGAACAGCGCCCGCGAGGCCACCACCCGGTCGCCCGCCTTGCACAGCGCCATCAGCGCGCCCGACACCGCCGCCATGCCGCTGGTGCAGGCAAAGCCATCCTCGTAGCCCAGATAGTGCGAGAGCCGATCCTCGAACATGCGCATGGTCGGGTTGCCGTAGCGGGCATAGATGAACTCGTTCTCGCCCGCCTTGACGAAGCGCTGCTCGGCCGCCTCGGCGCTGTCGTAGACAAATCCCTGGGTCAGGAAAATTGCCTCGGAAACCTCGTTCCACTGGCTGCGCTTCGTTCCGCCGTGAACCAGTGCGGTGCGGGATTTGGTGTCGCTCATCTGTCTCGTCCTTCCGGGCCATGCGCCCAAATGAAAAAAGCCCCGTCGCGGTCAAGCGAAAGGGGCTTTCGTCCGACCTCTTTAGCGGTTTGTTTAACGTGGCCCGCAATCCGGTAACAAAGCGCCACGGGCGCTCGCATATACCCGGCGCCCCTGCCCCGTCAAGTCGCGCCACCGGGGCATGGCGATCACGACGCCATGATAGCGCGTGCCCGCCATGCCCTGTTGCCCCTGCCCGCGCGGTGCCCCAAGATGCCGGCGAGCAGCACAGGACCCATCATGGACGGATTTCTATTCCAAGCGTCAATCTATCTTCTGGCCGCGGTGATCGCGGTTCCCATAGCGGCGCGGCTGGGGCTTGGCTCGGTACTCGGCTACCTTCTGGCTGGCATCATCATCGGCCCGGTGCTGCATCTGGTCTCAGCCACCGAAGATCTGCTGCATTTTGCCGAATTCGGTGTGGTGATGATGCTGTTCATCATCGGGCTCGAACTAGAGCCGCGCGCGCTGTGGGACATGCGGCACCGCCTTGTCGGGCTTGGTGGCTCGCAGATCGTGCTGACCACGCTGGCGATCATGGCGGGGGCGATGATCCTGGGCATGGCCTGGGCACCGGCGCTGGCAGTCGGCATGATCTTCGCGCTGTCCTCGACCGCCATCGTGTTGCAGACGCTCAGCGAAAAGGGGTTGATGCAGTCAGGCGGCGGGAGATCGGCCTTCAGCGTGCTGCTGACGCAGGATATCGCAGTGATCCCGATGCTGATCGCGCTGCCGCTGCTGGCGGTTCCGGTGGCAGCCTCGCTGGCGCCCGATGGCTCGATCCTGCTCCCCGCCGATACCGAGGCGCATCACGCCATGAGCCTCGTTGACGGGCTGCCCGGCTGGGGCGTGGCGCTGGTAACGCTGACCGCCGTGGCCTCGATCATCGTCGCCGGGATCTTTGGCGCGCGCCCGCTGTTCCGGCATATCAATTCCGCCCGCCTGCCCGAGATGTTCACCGCCGTCGCCCTGTTGATCGTCGCGGGCATCGCCTTTCTGATGGAGCTGGTCGGCCTGTCGCCTGCCCTTGGCACCTTTCTCGCCGGGGTGGTGCTGGCGAACTCGGAGTTCCGCCACCAGCTGGAATCCGACATCGAGCCGTTCAAGGGTCTGCTGCTGGGGATGTTCTTCATCACCGTGGGCGCGGGCGTCAGCATTGACTCCTTCATGCGCGAACCGTTTGTGATTGTCGGGTTGGCGGTGGGGCTGATCGTCATCAAGGGTGCGATCCTGCACCTGCTCAGCCACATCTTCAGGCTGCGCATCCGTGGGCGTTGGCTGTTCACGCTGGCGTTGGCGCAGGCGGGGGAATTCGGCTTCGTGCTGATCTCTTTCTCGTTGCAGCTGGGAATTTTCACCCAGAACATGGGGCAGCGGCTGCTGCTGGTGGTGGCGCTGTCGATGCTAATCACGCCGCTGCTGTTCATCCTGTTCGACGTGCTCGCCTCGCGGCTCAAGGAGACCGGAGAGCCCCAGCCCGACGATCATGTCGAGGCGGACGGGCCGATCATCATCGCGGGCATCGGGCGCTTTGGGCAGATCGTCAACCGTCTGGTGCAAAGCTCGGGGATGCGCACCGTGGTGATCGACCACGACATGCAGACCATCGAGCTGATGCGCCGCTTTGGCTATCGCGGCTTCTTTGGCGATCCGACCCGGCCCGAACTGCTGCACGCGGCGGGCATCAAGGATGCCAAGGTGCTGGTGGCGGCGCTTGACGATCCCAAGGCCACGACCAAGCTGGTGCGCTTTGCCCGGCGCGTGCGCGAGGATCTGTTCATCGTGGCCCGCGCCCATGACCGCACCCATGTCTACGAGCTGTATCAGGCCGGGGCCAACAAAATCGTGCGCGAGATGTTCGACAGCTCGCTGCGCGCCGGGCGCTATGTGCTCGAGGAAAGCGGCATGACCGAATACGAGGCGGCCATCGCCGAAGAGACCTTTTACCACCACGACCGCGAAACCGTGGCCGAACTGGCCGGGCTGTGGGATCCCAATATCCCCTCGGCCGAGAACGAGGCCTATGTCAAACGCGCCCGCGAGCTGGAAAAAGAGCTGGAGACGGCGCTGTTCACCGCGCTTGCGGAAAAACGCAGCGACGCCGCGTAAACGGTCGGCCCGCGCGGGCCGCCCCAAGCCGCGCAGTCAGGCGGCCCATGCAAGCCGCCATAATGCGCAGGCGGGCGACCCTTGCGGGCCACCCGGCCGCCGATCAGGCCGCGACCGCTTTCTGGTGTTGCTCACCCAGACCATCGATGCGCAGCGTCATGGTATCGCCCGCGCGCAGGTAGCGTGGCGGTTTCATGCCAAGCCCCACGCCCGACGGCGTGCCGGTCGAGATGATGTCGCCCGGCAGCAGCTCCATGAACCGGCTGAGATACGAGACGATCTCATCCACGCCAAAGATCATGTCCGAGGTATGGCTGTCCTGCACCCGCGTGCCGTTCAGATCCAGCGACAGGGCCAACGCCTGCGGATCGGGGATCTCGTCGGCGGTGACCAGCATCGGCCCGCAGGGGCCGAACCCGGGCGCGGATTTGCCCTTGATCCACTGGCCGCCGCGCTCCATCTGCCATTCGCGTTCCGACAGGTCGTTGACCACGCAGTACCCCGCGACATGGGCCAGCGCCTGCGCCTGCGGCACCTGCCAGCACGGCGCACCGATGACCACGCCCAGCTCGACCTCCCAGTCGGATTTTTCCGACCCCGGCGGGATGATCACATCGTCATTGGGACCCGACAGCGCCGAGCTGGCCTTGGTGAACATGATCGGCTCGGCGGGGATCTTGGCGCCGGTTTCCGCGGCATGGCCCGTATAATTCAGCCCAATGCAGTAGAAATTGGGCACCGAGGCAAGGCAGGCGCCAATGCGCGCGCCCTCGGGCAGCAGCGGCAACGTGGTCAGATCCAGCGCGCGGATCGCATCCAGCGCCGCCAGAGACACCCCCTGCCCGGCGAAATCCGGTACCACGCCGGACAGATCGCGCAGCCCGCCGTTCTGGTCGATCACCACGGGCAGCTCCTGCCCCTTTTCGCCAATGCGCATCAGTTTCATGGCTTGCTCTCCTTGTGTTCCTCGGCGCGCAGCGCCGCCGCGATGTCGTCTTCCATGCTGGCCATATGCGCCTGCGTCGCAACCGCCACGGCGGCCTCGTCGCGGGCCATCAGCGCCGCAAGGATAATCTCGTGATTGCCCACCACCCGCGCGCGGTTGCGGCGCATCCGCGCCGACAGGTACCGCGCCCGCCACAGCCGGGCCAGATAGGCTCCGTGGGTTTCCGCCAGCGCGGCATTGCCCGAGGCCTGCGCGATGCGGCGGTGAAAGCTCATGTCCAGCTCGAACGCATCCAGCGCATCGAGCGCATCGTAGTTTTCCGCCACGGCGCGGTGCAGGCGGGCGATGTCTTGCAGATCCTCGTCGCTGGCGGCAGCGCAGGCCAGCCGCGCCGACAGCAGCTCGAGCGCCTGCAGCACGACAATCTGATCCTGCACCTGCTTGAGGGTCGGCTTGGCGATGACCGGGCTGCGCGCCGGGCGCAGATCGACCAGCCCTTCCTGCGCCAGCATGCGGATTGCCTCGCGCATCGGGGTGCGCGACACGCCCATCAACAGCGCCGTGTCGCGCTCCTTGAGCGGCGCGCCGGGCGGCAGGCTGCCGCGCAGGATGCGGCGGCGCAGCTCATCGGCGATCTGCTCGGCAAGGATCGGCTCGTTCAAGGCTCAGCCCCGCCCGACAAACGGCATCGTCGTCGCCATCACCGTGACGAATTGCACATTCGCCTCGGGCGGCAAGCTGGCCATGTGCAGCACCGTGCTGGCCACATGGGCCACATCCATCACCGCCTCGGGCGCGATGCTGCCATCGGCCTGTTTTACGCCCTTCGCCATGGGCGCGGCCATCTCGGTCAGCGCATTGCCGACGTCGATCTGCCCGCAGGCGATACCAAAAGGCCGCCCGTCAAGGCTCACCGACCGGGTCAGCCCGCTCACCGCATGTTTCGACATGGTATAGGGGGCCGAGCCGGGGCGCGGCACATGCGCGGAGATCGAGCCGTTGTTGATGATGCGCCCACCTTGCGGCGCTTGCCGGCGCATCTGACCAAAGGCGGCGCGAGCACACAGGAACATGCCGGTGATGTTCACCCCGCACAGCGCCGTCCAGTCGGCCACCGGAATTTCGTCGATCGGCGCGCCGGGGGTAAAGATCCCGGCGTTGTTGAACAGCACGTCGATGCGGCCCCACGCGTTGGCGATCTGCGCGAATCCGGCCTCGACCTCAGCGGGTTGCGACACATCGAACGGCACCACCAGCGCGCCCGGATCGCCATTGGCGGTGTTGCGCAGCGTCTCTTCGCGCCGCCCGACAAGCGCCACCTGCCATCCCGCGCCAAGGAACGCCTGCGCACAAGCGCGCCCGATTCCGCTGCCCGCCCCGGTGATTACGATATTCTGCGCCATGGCTCCCCCTTGCTGCCTGCTTGCACCACTCTTGTTGGTTGGTATACCCGATTGCAAGTCCCAACCCGAGAGGCCCCCATGTCTGCCTTCGAGGCTCTTGCCGACCTGCTCGGCCCCCGCTTTTCGACCACCGAGGCCGCGCGCCGCCAGAATGGCCAGAACGACGGCCATTACCCCGAGATCCTGCCCGACGCGGTGGCCCAGCCCGAGACCACCGATGAGGTGTCGCAGATCGTGTCGATCTGCGCGGCGCATGGTGTTCCGGTGGTAGCTTTCGGCACGGGCACCTCCCTGGAAGGCCAACATCTGGCGCATCTTGGCGGAATCAGCGTCGATTTCAGCCGGATGAACAAGGTGCTCGACGTGCGGGCCGAAGACATGAACGTGGTGATTCAGCCCGGCGTCACCCGCAAGCAGCTGAACGAAGAGTTGCGCGCCACCGGACTGTTCTTTCCCATCGACCCCGGCGCCGATGCCTCGCTGGGTGGCATGGCGGCAACGCGGGCCAGCGGCACCACCGCGGTGCGCTACGGCACCATGCGCGAGAACGTGCTGGCGCTGGAGGCGGTGATGGCCGACGGTTCGGTGATCCGCACCGGGACAGCGGCACGCAAATCCTCGACCGGGTATGACCTGACGCATCTGCTTGTCGGCTCCGAAGGCACGCTGGGCCTGATCACAGAGTTGACGCTGAAACTGCACGGGCAACCTGAGGCTCTGGCTTCGGCCACCTGCCATTTCGACAGCATCGACGATGCGGTCAACGCGGTGATCCTGACCATCCAGTGCGGGCTGCCCATGGCCCGGATCGAACTGGTCGACGAGATGATGGTGCGCGGTTTCAACCTCGCGCAAAACGCCGGTCTTCCAGAGAAACCACATCTTTTCATAGAATTGCATGGAACGCCCGAAGCTGTGCGCGAACAGCTGGAGCGGTTCCGCGAGATTGCGTCGGATGCGAACGCAGACAACTGGCAAGAGGCGCAGACGCAAGAAGAGCGCAGCGCGCTCTGGGCGTTGCGCCATGGCGCGCTGCCGGCGATTTCGGCGCTCGATCCCGGCGCGGGAAAGAAAACCCTGTCGACTGATGTCTGCGTACCGATCTCGCGTCTTGCCGAGGCGGTCAGCGTGGCCCGCACCGAGGCCGAGGCGCGCAGTCTGCTGTGCACCATCGTCGGCCATGTCGGGGATGGCAATTTCCATTGCGGGCTGCGCTACGATCCTGCCGATGCGGCGATGGTTGCAAAGGTGATGGACTTTTCGGGCATTCTGGCCGAGACCGCGCTGCGGCTTGGCGGAACGGTTTCGGGTGAACATGGCATCGGCATCGGCAAACAGAAATACATGGCCGCCGAACATGGCCCGGCGCTTGACTGGATGGCGCGGGTGAAGGCAGCCTTTGATCCGAAGGGCATCCTCAACCCCGGCAAGATTCTGCCCCCGGCCCAATGATCCCCTGCGGGGCACGACTGGAGTAAGACGAATGAGCGCCTTTCTGGCCCTTGGTGAATGCATGGTGGAACTGTCGAGCGCAGGAGACGGGCTGTATCGGCGCGGCTTTGCGGGCGATACGCTGAACACCGCATGGTACATGCGCCGCCTGCTGCCGCAGGACTGGACCGTGGGATACGCCACCTGTGTCGGCACCGACGCGATTTCCGATGCGATGGTGTCGTTTCTGGATGGCGAAGGCATCGACACCGGCGCGATCCGCCGGGTGCCCGAGCGCACCGTGGGCCTCTACATGATCACCGTCGAGGAGGGCGAGCGCAGCTTTTCCTATTGGCGCGGCCAGTCGGCGGCGCGGATGCTGGCGGAGGATCTCAAATGGCTCGACGGCGCCCTGAAGGGCCGCGAGATGATCCATTTCTCGGCCATCACGCTGGCGATCCTGCCGCCGAAAAGCCGCGAGGTGTTCTGCGGTGCGCTGGCCAAGGCGCGCAAGCGGGGCGCGATCGTGGCCTTTGACACCAACCTGCGCCCGAAGCTGTGGGAAAGCCCCGAGGCGATGCGCGCCGGGCTGACCATGGGCGCACGGACGGCGGATATCGTGCTGCCGTCCTTTGACGAGGAAGAGGTGCTGTGGGGCGATACCGATCCGGCGCAGACGCTGAGGCGCTATCGCGACCATGGCGCGGATCTGGTGGCGATCAAGCAGGGCGGCGGCGATCTGGTGCTGTGGCAGGCGCAGGCCGGAGAGAGCCGTGTGCAGGCGCAAAAGGTCGAGTCGATTGTCGACACAACCGCTGCGGGTGACAGTTTCGCCGCCGGTCTGCTTGCGGGCCTAGCCTGCGGCAAGACCCTGGCCGACAGCGCGGGACAGGCGATGCAGCTAGCCTCGCGGGTCATTCAGGCTCCGGGTGCGCTTGTGCCCGAGGCGGTGAGCGGGCTGTAAGGGCCGTTGAGGCTGTGAGACCGGCCGGGGGCCAGCCCCCGGACCCCCGGGATATTTCCGGCCAGAAGAAACCAGGGCGCGGCGCCCGGAGCACCTGGGTCTGCACGAGTTTAGATGACGGCGGGACGGATGGTGGCCTGAGACATGGCTGCCCGAGCGGCGCGGCAGCGTGGCCCTGTTCGCGGGTGCCTGGCGCGGTTTTGAGTGCTAGAATCCGCGCAGCGCAGGGGGCGCGAGGCGTGTCTTGGGGGACATGGCATTAGGCGCCATCCGGCGCGGATGCGGGCTGGCAGAGGCCGATCGAGGTAAACAAATCCGAGAGTCGCAGAGATCGGCATCGGCGATGTTTCAAGCCGGAGCGAGGCCTGCGCGTGCGACTGGGCGCGGCAGGCCGCCGCGCCCAGCGAGGGTTCAGGTGTTGAACAGGAAGTGCAGCACGTCGCCGTCCTTGACCATGTAGGTCTTGCCTTCGGCGCGCATCTTGCCGGCTTCCTTGGCGCCCTGTTCGCCGCCATTGCCGATGAAATCGTCAAAGGCGATGGTTTCGGCGCGGATGAAGCCCTTTTCGAAATCGCCATGGATCACCCCGGCCGCCTGCGGCGCCATCGTGCCTTTGCGGATCGTCCAGGCGCGGGCTTCCTTGGGGCCAACGGTGAAGTAGGTCTCGAGGTGCAGCAGCTCGTAGCCGGCGCGGATCAGTCGGTCGAGACCGGCTTCTTCGAGGCCGAGCTCGGACAGGAACATCTCGGCCTCCTCTGGGTCGAGCTGGCTGATTTCCTCTTCGATCTTGGCCGAGATCACCACATGACTGTTGCCCTGCGCCGCCGCCATTTCTGCGACCTTTGCCGACAGGGCGTTGCCGGTTGCCGCCTCGGATTCATCGACGTTGCAGACATAGAGCACTGGCTTGGCGGTCAGCAGCTGCAGCATCTTCCACTGCTTGAGATCGTCGGCGTCGATGGTGACGGTGCGGGCGGGCTGGCCGGTTTCAAGCGCCGCCAGCGCGGTGCGCATCAGCCGTTCCTGCTGCACCGCGTCCTTGTCGCCGCCGCGCACCTTGCGGGTGATGTTGGCAAGCCGCTTTTCAAGGCTCTCCATGTCGGCGATGATCAGCTCGGTTTCGATGGTTTCGGCATCGCTCACCGGATCGACGCGGCCATCCACATGGGTGACGTCATCGTCTTCGAAGCAGCGCAGCACATGGGCGATGGCATCGGTCTCGCGGATGTTGGCAAGGAACTGGTTGCCGAGGCCCTCGCCCTTGGAGGCGCCCTTTACCAGACCGGCGATGTCGACAAAGGTCATCCGGGTCGGGATGATGGATTTCGACTGCGCGATCTCGGCCAGCTTGTCGAGCCGGGCGTCGGGGACTGCGACCTCGCCCACGTTGGGCTCGATGGTGCAGAAGGGAAAGTTCGCCGCCTGCGCCGCGGCGGTCTTGGTCAGCGCGTTGAAGAGGGTCGATTTGCCGACGTTCGGCAGACCCACGATGCCCATGCGAAAGCCCATGTGACGCTCCTGATATCCGAGGTTTCGCGCCTTCTAGGCGGGGATGCGCGCAAGCGCAAGCTTGCTGGCTTGACCGATGGGCGCAGGGGCGTCATGTTGATATCAACCTTCATCGAGGAGACCACGGATGCCCTTTTCCACCTACCTGTTCTTTGATGGGACCTGCCGCGAGGCGATGAGCCGCTATGCGCAGATCCTGAACCTGCCCGCGCCACAATTCCTGAGCCTGTCCGACCTGCCGCCCGACGAGCAGGCCAAGATGCCGGGCTTGCCCGCCGATGCGGTGATGAATTGCATGATCAGCTTCGAGGACTCGGTGATCATGGGATCGGACGACGCCGAAGCAGGGCCGATGGCGGGGTGTTCGCTGACTCTGACCCTGCCCGACGCCGATGAGGCCAAGCGGGTGTTCGAGGCGCTGGCCGAGGGCGGCGAGGTGCGGATGGCGCTGGAGCCAACCTTCTGGTCCCCGGCCTTTGGCACGTTGACCGACCGCTATGGCATCCGCTGGATGATCATGGCCGCGATGCAGCCCTGAGCGCCGGCACCGCGCTGCGCCAGAAACGGCGCAGCAGCAGCACCGCCGCCAAGGCCAGCCCAAGGCAAAGCCCGGCCCAGATGCCGACCGGGCCGACCCCGAGCGCGATCCCCAGCCCCCAGGCCGCAGGCAGGCCGATGCCCCAGTAAGACAGCCCGGCGATCCGCATCGGGGCGCTGGTATCGCGCAGCCCGCGCAGCAGGCCAAGGGTGACCACCTGCAACGCATCCACCAGCTGAAACACCGTTGCCATCAGCAGCAGCCCCACGCCGATCTGCAGGATCTGCGCGTAGGCAGGATCGTCGCGCGACAGGAAGATCCGTATCAGCGGTTCGGGGATAGCAAGGAACAGCACGATCGTGATCGCCACAGCGGCAACCGACAGCGCCAGCACGGTGCGCGCATCGCGCACCAGAAACGCGGCATTGCGGCGCCCGCGCGCCTGCCCGGCCCGGACCGTCGCCGCATTGGCCAGACCGAGATGCACCATAAAGGTCGCCGAGGCGATCTGAAGCACGATGCCATGCGCGGCCAGCGCCTCGGTGCCGAACCAGCCCATGAACACCGAGGTGGCGGCGAACAGGCCGACCTCGGCCAGCGTGGTCAACCCAATCGGCCAGCCAAGGGCAAAGACATCGCGCAGCGCCTCGGGATCGGGCCGCCAGAAGCGCTGCCACAGCGGGTATTGCGGCAGCCGCATCCGGGCATAGGCGATCACCGCCACCAGCGCCGTGCCATGCGATGCCAGCGAGGCAATGGCCGCGCCGCGAATGCCCAGTTCCGGCGCACCCCAATGGCCGAAGATCAGCGCGTAATTGGCCAGCGCGTTGGCGATGGCGGCCAAGACGGTGATCCAGAACACCACGCGGGTGTGTTCCAGCGCAGCGAGATAGCTTTTCAGCACCATAGTGCCCAGCGCCGGCAGCAGGCCGACGCCCGCGATGCGCAGATAGGCCCCTGCGCCCTTGGCAACCTGCGGCTCCTGCCCCAGCGCGATCAGCAACGGCTCGGAGAACCACATCACCGGCATGGCCAGCGCAAAGAATGCCGTCGACAGCCACAGCCCCATGCGGGTGACGCGGCGGATCTGGGTGTGATCGCCTTCGGTTTCGGCCTGCGCCACCATCGGCATCACCGCCCATGCAAAGCCCGAGCCGAACAGGAAGAACACCGCAAACACCATCGAGCTGAGCGTCAGCGCCGCCAGTTCCGGCACGCCATAGCGCCCGATCATCGCCGCATCGGTGAAGCTGATCGCCATCTGCGCGAGGTGCCCGCCGATCAGCGGCAGGCCAAGCAGCAGGATCGCCCGGGCGTGGGCGGGATATGAAAGAGGGGCTGTCATGCAAACGCCCATATCTTGGGCAAAGCGCCCCGGCAAGGCGGCGCGTACTGCGCCAGCGCTCAGAGCACTGTGCGCAGCGTCACCTCAAAGGCAATCATGGCGATCAGCGCGCCCGCCGTGGCCTCGATCCCGCCCATGACCCGGCGGGCCTGCGCGCCGCTGGCAAGGCGCATCAGCGCGCCTTCGCGAAAGGTCACCGACGCCGCCGCCACGGCCACCGTCACCGCCCCCGTGCCCAGCCCCATCGCGGTCACGCCAAGGATCCCGGCAAGATCAAGGTTCATCCGCCATGTCAGGATCAGCAGAAACAACGCGCCGGTGCAGGGGCGGATGGCGATGGCCGCCACCAGCAATGCGGCGTCGCGCAGCCCGTGCAGGGTTTCCACCTGTTCGGTCGTCGGGGCATGGGCATGGCCGCAGTCACAGTGATGATCGTGCACATGGGCCTTCGGCGCGGGCAGCTTGCGCAGGCCGCGCAGCAGCAGCCACAGACCGATGCAGCCGATGGCGGCATAGCTGGCAGGGGCCAGATAATCCTCGGCGGCATCGGTCAGCGCCACGCGGCCCAGCCCCAGCAGCGCCGCCCCGGTATAGACCACGGCAATCGCC
Source organism: Salipiger sp. 1_MG-2023 (assembly GCF_030547555.1). Taxonomy (NCBI): domain Bacteria; kingdom Pseudomonadati; phylum Pseudomonadota; class Alphaproteobacteria; order Rhodobacterales; family Roseobacteraceae; genus Salipiger; species Salipiger sp. 1_MG-2023. Next base: position 13,665 of record NZ_JAUOQN010000026.1, read on the forward strand.
ACCCCGGCCTGCGCAAGGCTCGACACCAGCGCCAGCGCCGACAGCCGTGCCAGCGGCACCCGCCGCCCGACACCATAGCCGCCGACCAGCAGCTTGCCATGCCCCGGCCCCGCCGCATGCAGCACGCCATAGGCAAAGCACATCGCCAGCAGCCACGACAGCGCGCCGGGATCGCCCGCGCGCAATGCCCTCAGCGCGCGGGCCATGGCCACCTGCGCCTCGTGCTGCCCGGCGGCCGCCAGCCGCGCCACCTGCGCGGCGCCATCCCCGGCCCAAAGCCACAGTGCCAAGGCCGCCACCAGCGCCGCCCCGATCACTCCGACGCTGCGCATACGATCCTCACATCCTGAGCATAGAGATGCCCGGCCAGCAGCTCGGTAAAGCCATCCTCGGGGATATTGGCAAGTTCCTGCTGCATGGCGCGCGCGGTTTCATCAAGATCGGGGTCGGTCACGATGGCCTCGCATGCGCCCTGCACCGTCACCCCGCGCGACAGCGTGTAGGCGATGTAATATGTCGGATCATATTGCGCGATGCGCAGCCCGTCGGCGGGGCTTGGCGCCAGCAACGGGCGGTAGTGATCGGACTGGATGCGCCCGTCTGTCAGCGTCACGCCGCGGGCCTCGGGCCTGCCAAGCTCGACAGCCTCATCCCCCGCGAACAGGTAGAGATCTCCGGCATAATCAAGCGGCCAGTTGGCCAGCTCAAAGCCCTGCAGCTCCTCCATCTCGGCATCGCTCAGCACACCGTCGCCGTCAGGGTCGAGCCCCATGTCTTCGAACAGCAGCAGCGTGAAAAACTCGTCATAGGCCCAGCTGACCGTAACCCCGGTCACCTGCTGCGCCTCGTTCAGCGCAACCTCCAGCGCGGTGTCGACAAAGATGTGCGGATGCGCAAACGCACCCGAAGCAGGCAACAGCAGGGGCAGAAAGCTCAGAACGCGAATCATATGGGAACCGTCACGGGACAAGGGGGTTGGTCAATACGGCACCGACCGCGCCGCCGCGCGCCATCCTAAGGTTTGGCCCTCCCTAATTCGAGTCACTTTGTCAGAAGGACACCGACATGACCCAGGCGATCGAGAAAACCGCTTTCGCTCCAAGGGTCAGGGCGTTTCTCGAAGATCTCGCCGCCAACAACAATCGCGGGTGGTTTCGCGCTGAAAAGCCCCGCTATGACGCCGAAGTCCGCCGCCCCGCCGAGATGCTGGTCGACCGGATCGCGCTGCGCCTGTCGCAACGGACACGGCAACGGGTGCGCCCCAAACTGTTCCGCCTGCACCGCGACGTGCGGTTTTCCAACGACAAGACGCCGTTCTTCACCCATCTTCACGCCGCCTGGACCCTGCCTGACGGGCGCGGCTGGTACTTCGGCCTGTCGCCAGACTACGCCACGGCGGCGGCGGGGGTGATGGTGTTCGACGAGGCACAGACGCAGGATTGGCGCGCCGCCCTCGACAGTCCCGAAGGCGGCAAGCTTGCGGCGCTGCTGCCGGAACTGAAGGGCCGCATGGATTCGCCGCCCCTCGTCAGCCCGCCCGCCCCCTATGACAGCGCTCACCCCCACGCAGAGCTGCTGCGCCACACCGGCTGCCTTGTCTGGATCGACGATCTGTACCACTCGTTGTGCGTCGATGCCGAGGCAGCGCTTATCGACACGTTCGACCGCCTTGCGCCGCTGCAGGACTGGCTGGCGCGAAACGTCGCTAGGTGACGTGCCGGCTGTCGGGATGTAGCGCGGTGCCCAGAATATGCTCTGACTTGTGGATCACATGCGCCGCACCGCCAACGATCAGCGGGTCCGGCGGGGTCGCGATGCGACGGTCCTTGCCCGGATACTCCAGCGTCGACAGGAAATGCCGCATGCAGTTCAGCCGCGCCCGCTTCTTGTCGTTCGACTTGACCACGATCCACGGCGCATCGGCGGTGTCGGTGTAAAAGAACATCGCCTCCTTGGCCTCGGTGTAATCTTCCCATTTGTCGAGACTGGCCTTGTCGATCGGCGACAGCTTCCATTGCTTCAGCGGATCGGTCTCGCGGCTGGCAAAGCGGCGCTTTTGCTCGTCCTGCGTGACCGAGAACCAATATTTGTACAGCTTCACCCCCGAGCGTACGAGCATCCGTTCCAGATCCGGCGTCTGGCGCATGAATTCAAGGTATTCATTGGGCTCGCAAAACCCCATCACCCGCTCGACCCCGGCCCGGTTGTACCAAGAGCGGTCATACAGCACGATCTCACCTGCGGTCGGCAGATGATTGATATATCGTTGAAAATACCATTGGCCGCGCTCTTCGTCACTGGGTTTGTTCAGCGCCACAACGCGGGCCCCGCGCGGGTTGAGATGTTCGGTAAAGCGCTTGATGGTGCCGCCCTTGCCGGCGGCGTCGCGGCCCTCGAACAGCAAGACCAGCTTCTGCCCGGATTGCTGCACCCAAAGCTGGGCCTTGAGCAATTCCGCCTGAAGCTGTGCCTTCTGCCGCTCGTAGCTGCGGCGCGACAGCTTGACGTCATACGGGTATTCGCCAGTCTCGAAGGCGCGGCGGATGTCGTCCGGAGTCGGCGCATGGCGGCGGATGCGCGCCTGAGGCGAGTGGTTCGCAGCGGGCGCGGGAACCTCAACCTCGGCGCCTTGCGGCAAGACTTGCGAAGGCTCGGAGGCCTGAAGCGGTTGGCTCGGCTCGGGAATGTCTGTCATGTCGGTCCTTCCTGTGGGCTGACGCGACGGTACAGGCCAAGCGAGAGCGCCGCCTTGACACGTGTCAACCGGCGCGCTGCCCATTGATTTCCCCCCGCCGATCCGGCAGACCTGCGCCCGAGACAAGTGAAGGGAAGACCATGACCCGCATCGACGCCAAGTTCGCCGCCCTGAAAGCCGAGGGGAAAAAGGCCTTCGTCGCCTATGTCATGGCCGGAGACCCGGATTATGACGCCTCTCTCGAGCTGGTGCGCGGCCTGCCCGGCGCGGGCGTCGACATCATCGAGCTTGGCTTGCCCTTCACCGACCCGATGGCAGACGGACCGACGATCCAGCTGGCCGGGCAGCGCGCACTCGAAGCAGGCATGACGCTGGAGCGCACGCTTCAGTTCGTGCGCGATTTCCGCGCGGGCGACAACACCACCCCGATCGTGCTGATGGGCTATTACAATCCGATCTACAATCGCGGCGTCGACAAGTTCCTGGTCGATGCAAAAGAGGCCGGGATCGACGGGCTGATCGTGGTCGACCTGCCCCCCGAGGAAGACGATGAACTGTGCATTCCCGCCCAGAAGGCCGGGCTGAACTTCATCCGCCTCGCCACGCCCACCACCGATGACAACCGCCTGCCAAAGGTACTGCAGAATACTTCGGGCTTCGTCTATTACGTGTCGATCACCGGCATCACCGGCGCGGCCGCCGCAGAGGCCACCGATGTCGCCCCCGAAGTGGCCCGCATCAAGGCCGCGTCCGCTCTGCCTGTCATCGTCGGCTTTGGCATCCGCACGCCGGAAACCTCGCAGAGCATCGCAAGCGTGGCCGACGGCTGCGTCGTGGGCTCGGCGATCGTGGCTGCCCAAGCCGAAGGCAAACCCGTCGCGGAGGTGCTTGCCTTTGTTAAATCGCTGGCAGACGGCGCGCATCGGGCCTGAGCGCGCGCCTGACCGCCATGTCATGCCTGCCTCCGGCGGGAGTTTATTCAGCAAGATGAAGATGAGGCACCGCGCCCCGGCTTCATCTTGCAGGTAAACTCCGGGGGGAAGGCGCGCAGGCGCCGAGGGGGGCAGCGCCCCCCTGCTTTTACTCCGCCGCAGCGCGCTCCGCGCCCTCAAGCCCGGCGCCTTCGTCGCAGCCAAGCATGATGTTGAGGTTCTGAACCGCCGCCCCCGACGCCCCTTTCCCGAGGTTGTCGAGCACCGCCACCAGCACCACCGCACCCGATTCTGGGTTGCCATGCACCGACAGCTCCAGCCCGTTGGTGCCGTTCAGCCGTTGCGGCATGACGCGCGGCTCGTGCACCGAAGCTGCCACCACCGACACAAACCGCTCGCCCGCATAGGCCGCCTTGAGCGCCGCTTCGGCCGCCTCAGCGCCATCGGCGCCAAGCCCCGGCAGTTGCACTGCCACCGCCATGCCCTGCGCATAATGCCCGACAGTCGGCACGAACACCGCAGGCGCACTTAGCAGCCCGTGCTTCGAAATCTCGGGCAGGTGCTTGTGGCCCTGACTTACGGCATAAAGGAATCCTCCGCCGGTCTCGCCGCTTTCGAACTCGGCGATCATTGCCTTGCCGCCGCCGGTATAGCCGGACACGCCCGAGATCGCCGGCGCGGCGTCTGCGGCCAGCACTCCTGCCTCGACCAGCGGGCGGATCAGCGCGATGGCGCAGGTCGACCAGCAGCCGGGGTTCGACACCAGCCGCGCCGAGGCAATTGCAGCGCGCTGGTCCTTGGACATTTCGGGGAAACCGAAGGTCCAGCCGTCTGCGACCCGATGCGCCGTCGAGGCATCGATGATCCGCGTGCCGTGCGGTGCGGCCAATGCGACGGTTTCCTTTGCCGCGTCATCCGGCAGGCACAGGATCGCCACGTCGGCCTCGGCCAGCGCCTCGGAGCGCGCCCCCGCATCCTTTCGGAGTTCATGCGGCACCTGGACCAGGGCGATATCCGCGCGCGCCTCAAGACGCTCGCGAATCTGCAATCCCGTGGTACCGGCTTCGCCGTCGATGAACACTTTCCAGGCCATGCGTGCCTCCTTTTTCTACGTGCGTGGCTATAACATGGCTTGAGATTGAAGGAAATGACTCACCCCGGCCCTGCCAGTGCTTCGGCGATGTCGGCAATCGCGATGCCCGTCACGGCCTGGAACGCCTCGTTCAGGCTTGGCCCCATGGGCTCGGTTTGCTCCGAACCTCATTGCGTCATCAGCTATCGCCAGATGTCGATCTTGCAGCCGCAGCAAGTTTTTCCCGAGAACATTGCGCGCCGCGCGCTTGAGCGGTAAGAAAATCTGACCGCTTTCAGCATAAAGGAGGGCGCAATGCCCGTGATCACCGAGATCGAGGACCTCAAGCGCATCTACAAACGGCGTGTGCCGAAGATGTTCTACGATTATTGCGAAAGCGGCAGCTGGACCGAACAGACCTTCCGCGAGAATGTCTCGGATTTCAGCGAGATCAAGCTGCGCCAGCGAGTCGCCATCGACATGACCGGCCGCACGACGAAATCGCAGATGGTCGGGCAGGATGTGGCGATGCCAGTGGCGCTGGCCCCGGTGGGCATGACCGGGATGCAGCATGCGGATGGCGAAATTCACGCCGCGCGCGCCGCCGAGAAATTCGGCGTGCCCTATTGCCTATCGACGATGTCGATCTGTTCGATCGAGGATGTCGCCGAAAACAGCTCGAAACCGTTCTGGTTGCAGGTCTATACCATGAAGGACGACGATTTCACCCAGCGCCTGTTCGACCGGGCGAAAGACGCCAAATGCTCGGCGGCGGTGATCACGGTGGATCTGCAGATGCTGGGTCAGCGCCACAAGGATATCAAGAACGGGCTGTCCGCCCCGCCCAAGCTGACCGCGAAATCCATCGCCGACATGAGCTACCGTGTCGCTTGGGGGCTGGACATGCTGAAAACCAAGCGGCGATTCTTTGGCAATATCGTCGGCCATGCAAAGGGCGTCGGGGATGCGGCCAGCCTCACCGACTGGACGCATAACAATTTCGATCAGGCGCTGGACTGGGATCGCATCCGGCAGTTCCGCAAGATGTGGGATGGCCCGCTGATCATCAAGGGCATCATGGACCCGCGCGATGCGCTTGAGGCATGCAACGTCGGCGCCGATGCCATCGTGGTCAGCAACCACGGCGGGCGACAATTGGATGGCGCGCTTAGCTCGATTCGGGCGCTGGGGCCGATCATGGACGCGGTCGGGGATCGTATCGAGGTGCATCTCGACAGCGGCGTGCGCTCGGGTCAGGACGTTCTGAAGGCCGTTGCCATGGGCGCCAAGGGCTGCTGGATCGGGCGTGCCTATATCTATGGGCTGGGCGCCATGGGCGAAACCGGAGTTTCGGAGGCGCTGCGGGTGATCCACAAGGAACTCGACACTTCCATGGGGCTGTGCGGGCGCACGGATGTCACAGCGCTTGATCGCGACATCCTGATGATTCCGCGCAATTTTTCCGGCGATTGGCAGGACTGATCGTCGCGGCGGGCATCGTCATGGTGCCCGCCTAAGGGCGACTTTCGGCGCCTTCACGAAGCTGTGATTTCCTTTTCTGAAACTGCGACACCGGGGTCTTGCGTGTCTTCGTGCAGATCCGGGCGACAACCGCCCGGCGCTACGGGAGAGACCAGATGTTTTTCAAGACCACCGCTATAGCCGCTCTTGCCTCCGCCACCTTTGCCGCCCCGCTGCTGGCCGCCGATCCGATGGATAACCCGATGGTCGGGGGCGCGGCGATGTATGCCGACAAGACCATCGTCGAGAACGCCCTGAACTCGGCCGATCACACCACGCTGGTGGCGGCTGTCAAGCAGGCAGGGCTGGTCGATACGCTTAGCGGCGAAGGCCCGTTCACCGTGTTCGCCCCCACCAACGACGCCTTCGCGATGATCTCGGAGGACAGCCTGTCGCAGCTGATGATGGACGAGAACAAGGCGCAGCTTGCCAAGATCCTCACTTGCCACGTGGTGGCAGCCTCGGCCATGTCCGATGCCATCGCTGGCATGATCGCCGATGACGGCGGCGTCCACCCGGTGCCGACCGTCGGCGGCTGCACGCTTCAGGCCAAGATGGACGGCGACAAGATCGAACTGACCGACGAGCAGGGCCGCACCGCCACCGTCACCATCGCCGACGTGCGCCAATCGAACGGCGTGATCCACGTCATCGACCGGGTGCTGCTGCCAGCGATGTAAGCCCACCGCAAACAGGGCCGCGTTGAAACGCCCCCTCCTTGCGCGGCTCTGGCCCCCGGCGAGCAGATGCTTGCCGGGGGTTTTTCATGCGCCGCACCAGCCGTGCAGAAACCGGTTGAGAAATGCCGCGATCCGGTCTAAAGGGGCGCTCTTACGCGGGGTGACAGCCTTGGAGGCACCCTGCCCTTATATATGGAGATACAACATGGCTGGTGAGATTCCTGATCTCGAAGCTCTGGAACGGCCGGGGACGGGCAAGGGCGCCGCTCGGCAGGTACGCCGCGATGGCATGGTTCCGGGCATTGTTTTTGGCGGCGAAGCCGAACCGCTTGCGGTTCAGATGCCGTTCAACGTGCTGCTCAAGCGCCTCAAGCAGGGCCGCTTCAAGTCGACGCTGTTCAACCTCAAGGTTGAAGGCCACGAAGACGTGCGCGTGATCTGCCGCGACGTGCAGCGCGATGTCGTCAAAGACCTGCCCACCCACTTCGACCTGATGCGCCTGCGCCGCACCAGCCGGATCAACCTGTTCATCCACGTCGATTTCATCAACGTGGAAACGGCCCCCGGCATCAAGAAGGGCGGCGTGCTGACCATCGTGCGTCAGGAAGTCGAACTGAACGTGCTGGCCGGTGACATCCCCGACCACATCACCGTCGACCTCGCCGGCCGCCAGATCGGCGACGTGATCCACATCTCCGATGTGGTGCTGCCGGAAGGCGCCAAGCCGACCATCGACCGTGATTTCGTCATCGCCAACATCTCGGCGCCGCGCGGCCTGAAGGCAGCGGATGATGAAGAAGGCGAAGAAGCCACCGAGGAGTAATCCTCGCGCGCTATCGACTGGAACGGCCCTGCCATTGGCAGGGCCGTTTTCGTTTCTGCGCCTTGGCAAGCCCCGCGCCTCCCGCGAAAAAGCGCCGCTTGTGCCACATTCGCGGCCAAAGCCTGCCCGATTGCCCCTGTAACCCTGCTGAACAACGCGCATCTGTCCGGCATTTTGCCGCCGGAAGAATGCCGATAAACGCAGCCGGAAAAGGGCACGGGAATGAAGGATTACGCAGCCCCCGTCGCGGGCGATTACGCCGATGGCCTTGACCTGCTCGACGCGTTTGCAAGCCGCGCGCGGCGCGCCGGGCCAGATCCGCAAATCGCGGTGATCCTGCCCTGCCACAACGAGGCCGCCGCCATTGCGCAGACCGTGCACCAGTTTCGCGCCGCGCTGCCGCAGGCGCGGATCTATGTCTATGACAACAATTCCACCGACGACACCGCCCGCATTGCCCGCGACGCCGGGGCCATCGTTCGCTTCGAGCCGCGCAAGGGCAAGGGCAACGTGGTGCGCCGCATGTTCGCCGATGTCGAAGCCGACATCTATGTCATGGCCGATGGCGATGCGACCTATGACGCGGCCTCGGCCCCCGCGATGATCACCATGCTGACCGACGGCAAGCTCGATATGGTGAACGGCGCGCGGATCAGCACCGACGCCGCCGCCTATCGTGCCGGACACAGGTTCGGCAACAGGCTGCTGAGTGGCCTCGTGCAGACCCTGTTCGCGCGCGATTTCAACGACATGCTGTCAGGCTACCGGGTGTTTTCGCGCCGCTTCGTCAAAAGCTTTCCCGCCCTCAGCCAAGGCTTCGAGATCGAAACCGAACTGACGGTGCATTCGCTGCAACTGCGGATGCCCGCCGGAGAAGTGCCGACCCCCTATTCCGCCCGCCCCGAGAACAGCAATTCCAAACTGAGCACCTATCGCGATGGCTGGCGCATCCTGCGGATGATCGGCCTGCTGGTGAAAGAGGAAAAGCCGCTGCAGTTCTTTGCCGGGCTCGCCGGGCTGATGGCGCTGCCCTCGCTGGCGGTGTTTGCGTCGATCTTTGCCGAGTTCATGGAAACCGGGCTGGTGGCGCGCTTTCCCTCGCTGTTCGTGTCGCTGACCGGCATTGGGCTGGCGGCGCTGTCGCTGGTCTGCGCGGTGATCCTTGAAACCGTGGCGCGCGGACGACGCGAGGCGCGCTACATGACCTATCTTCAGATCCCCGGCCCTCGGGGCTGAGGGCTGCGGGGGCGGCGATGACATCAGCGGTTCAGAACATGTCGCGCCGAGAGGAAATTGGCGATCATCCCTGCCGCCGTGGCGGGGATCAGCGCCAGCACCGGCCAGCCCTGCGCCAGCGGCGCGGCGGCCAGCACCGCCACGAACACCGCGTAGTTGATGCCAAGCCCCAGCGCCATCGCCGCGAGGTAGTGCAGGAATTCGCGCAGCCCCGGCGCGGCGCTTGTGCGGAAGGTCAGCTTGCGGTTCACCGCCCATGTGAGCAGCACCGCCACAAGGAAAGACGGCACCCGTGCCAGCGCCGGGGGCAGCCCGGCCATGGTGCCCAGCGTCAAAACCCCAGCGTCGGCCAGAAACCCCAGCCCGCCCGCCACGAGGAAACCGCCAAAATGGCGGCGGGTCTCGGCGGGGTCTTGGCGGGGCATGGGTGGAACCTTCGGGTTGATGCGCCCCTCTTGATGGACGCAGCCTGCCGCCGTGATCAAGCCCCCATTGCGCCGCTGTGGCGCGGCGAACACCATGCCGACGACGGCAACAAGCAAGAGCAGTCCAGATGACCCAGGCGCGCCAAGCCCCAAGCCCGATGCGATGGATTCCGGTCGCTGTCTTTGCCTATCTTTTCTTGATGAGCGTAAGCAGGGCCAAGGGCCTGCCGGATTTCATGTTCGACATGTACAATGATTCCGCCCTGCGTCTGGTCGAGGTGCGCGATCTGCTGAACGGCCAGCCATGGTTCGATCTGACGCAGCCAAGGCTTGGCCTCGATGGCGGCTTCGAGATGCACTGGTCGCGGCTGGTCGATGCACCGATTGCCGGGCTGATCCTGCTGTTCGATCTAGTCACCACGCGGGCGCAGGCGGAATATCTGGCGATCTTCTGCTGGCCGCTGATCCTGCTGGCGCTGACCATGTGGCTGGTGGGGCGCATTGCCGCAACGCTGGGCGGGCGCAGCGCTGCGCCCTTTGCCGCCGCGCTGGCCGGGTTCATGCTGTGGCTGGAGGTGCGTTTTCTGCCGGGGTCCATCGACCATCACAACGTGCAGATCGCGCTGTTCCTGACGATGTTGCTGGGCATTCTCGGGCGCCGCGAAAGCCGCTGGCTGCCGGTGCTGGCGGGGGTCGCGCTGGCCGCGTCGCTTGCCGTTGGTGTCGAGACGCTGCCGCTGCTGGCGATGGGCACGCTGGGGCTGGCCGGGTTCTGGCTGGCGCTTGGCGCGCCGGAACGTGCGCCGGTGCTGGGCTTTGCCGCCGGGGGTATCGGCGGGCTGCTGGTGCTGTTTGTGGCCCTCGCCCCGGCCTCGGCCTACCGGGGGGGATTTTGCGACGCGCTGTCGATCGACCTCGCAGTGCCGGTGGCGTTGGGGCTTGGCGCGATGGCGCTGGCGGCGCTGACGGTGTCTGGGCGCGGGCTGGCACTGCGCGGCGCGGTGCTCGGCGCGCTGTTCGCCGGGGTTGCCGGGGGGACGCTGGCGGCGCTGCCCTCTTGCCTGAACAACCCGCTTGACGCGCTTGACCCCTATCTTGCGCAGCATTGGCTGGCCTTCGTCACCGAGGCGCGCGGGCTTGGCGACCTGCTGCGCAGCTCTGGCCTGCTGTTTCTCTATGGCTACTATCTGGTTGGCCTCGCGACAATCATCCTGTCCGCGTGGTTTGCCTGGAACCAGCGCAGCGCCAGCTGGCTGTTGATGACGCTGCTGCTGATCGGCGCGCTGGCGCTGACAATCTACCAGCTGCGCGGCGCATCGGCGTTGCTGACGCTCTGCGCGCCGGTGCTTGGCGTGCTGATCACCCGGCTGCACCAGATCTGGCAACGCGACCGCCGCCCGATCGCCGCGCTTGCGGCCTTTGCCTGCTTTCTGCTCGCGGTGCCGATGACATGGGGCGAGATTCTGGACGGCACCGAACGCGTGATCAGTCAGGTTGCAGGTCCGGCCCATGCCGCCACCTCTGCGAAAACCGACACGCGCGCCTGTTTTACCGCCAAGTCCACCGCCGCGCTGGCGGCGCTGCCGACGGGCGTGGTGTCGGCGCCGTCGAACCTTGGCACGCAGATCCTGCTGCACAGCGCGCACCGGACCTTGTCGGCCCCCTATCACCGCAATCAGGGCGGAATGCGCCGCCAGCTCGAGATCACTCTGGCGCAGTCCCCGGCAGAGGCCCACAGCCTGCTGACCGCGACCGGCATCGACTATCTGGTGCTGTGCCCGGACGACCCCGAGCTGGTCTCGCTGCACCGTCACGGCTATTCGGGCTTTGGCTACGAGGTGGAACGGGGCGCGGTTCCGGCGTTTCTGGACCCGGTTGCGCATGGCGATTCCGAAAGCGGGCTGCTGATCTTTCGCGTTCGTTAAAGCCGCGTAACGCTCAGCGACACCTTGCCGCGATTGTTGAAATAAGCGCCCCAGACGTCATTGGCGAAACAATAGAGGTAGCCACTGCTGCGCGGGGTCAGCGTGCCCCCGGCGCCGATGGCCAGCGTCTCATGCGGGCAGATCCGCCCGCGCGTCTCGCTGGCGCCCTGCCCGCTGGCGACGATTCCGACCAGCGACATCCACGGCAGCGCCTCGGCCCGGCGCGCCGCCCAGACCACGGCGCTGCCATTTCCCGGCTTGCGACGGAGCCAACCCTGAAGCTTTGATGCCGGCGCTGCCGCAAGCCAGAGCGCCTTGCCAAGGTGCAGACCGGGTTTCGGCCCGGCAGCGCTGCAGCGGATACCGGCGTCGAGCCATTCGCCGTCTGCGTCGAAACGATAGCGTGCCCCGGCCTGCAGCCAGATCCCGGTCGCATTCCAGCGGCTGCGCGCAAACACATCGAGGCGCACCGCCTCCCCTGGCGCCAGCGCCGTCTCGGGCCAGTATCCCGCCTGATCAAGCGGCGGTGTCAGGCGCCGCGCCGCCACGCCGGGATGCACAGCCTCGGTCTCCTCCGCCAGCCGAGGCACCGCGCGTGGCCGCCGACGCCCCAGCAGCGCAAACACCCCGCGCACCGAGCGATGCATCACCCCGCGCGGGTCCGGCGCGATCTGCTCGAGCGCAGCGGGCGCAAACCCCAGCCCGCAGGCCGCCGCCTCGTCGATCATCCAGCGCAGCGCGATGTCGCCCAGCCCACGTTCGCGGTAGCCGCCGCCAATGTCGGAATGCACCCCTGCAAACCAGACTTGCCGGATATCGCGCCCCGCGCCGTGACCCTGCCACAGCGTTGGCGCAAAGCTCTGCCGCCGCTCGTCGATGGCCAGCGCGTGCCGCGCAGTTGCAACATTGTCGCCCAGCCGGGTGTCGTGAAAGCGCAGCCGCCCCACCCGGCCCAGCAGGTTGATGCCGAAATCCTGCGGAATGCCCAGTGCACCGACGGTATCCCACACGCCAAGAAAGCGGATCGGCACATCACGGTGGCAGGGCACGGCGCTGTCAAACGGCGCATCCGCCGACAGCTTGCGGTAGGCGGCATAGACCGCATCCACCCGCTGCCACCGCTGCGCCTCATCTTGCACACCCGACAGATCGACAAGCCCGCAGCGCCCGATCATCCCGGCAAGGCTGCGCACCGCGTAGGCCCCGCGCGAAAAGCCGAACAGGAAGATCTCGTCCCCCGGTTGCCAGCGGGTGGCAAGCCAGTAAAAGGCGCTCTTGATGTCCTCGCCCAGCCCGATGCCCAGACCGCCCTCGGCGGCGCGGCGCAGCGGCCCGCCAGATGCGCCTACGCCCAGCCGGTAATAGCTGTGCTGCGCCTGCCCATCAGCCCCCGCGGCGGCAAGACAGGCCCGCAGCCGCACCACGTTGGTGGGCGAGGGCAGCCCGTTCGCCTCCTGCCCCGGACTGTTCCAGGTTCCGTCGCAGCACACCACCAGCCTTGCCATTCCCGCCCCTCCACCATGAACACGCGATGGATGCTGACGGATAGGGTGCACACGTCAAGGTGGAAACGCCCTTGCGCGCCATGCAAACCCGCTGGCATCGCCGAAACTGGCCAGAGGCTCAGGCCAGGCGGGTGCCTGACGCGCCCGCCCGAACCATGGCTCAAAGATTCTCTTCGACGATGCGCCAGGCGTTTTCGGCCCGCACCCGCGCCAGATGCCCCAGCGTGAGCGCCTTTTGCGACGAGGCGTTGCCGTCAAGCCCGCGCTTATAGACGCCCTGAATGATCGCGGCGCTACGAAAGAATGAAAACACCACGAAAAACAAGTGGTTGTCGACAGACTCGCGACCAGAATAGCGGCAGTAAAGGTCAAGGAATTCCGCCTCGGTCGGGATGCCCAAGCTTTGAAAATCCAGCCCCTTGAACTGCCCGGTGGGCAAGTTGTCGGCGTGGTAATTGGCGCAGACATAGCCCAGATCGGCCAACGGGTGACCAAGGGTGCACAGCTCCCAGTCGAGCAGCGCGATCACCTCGGGAGAGCCCGCCGCCACGATGGCATTGCCGGGGCGGAAGTCACCGTGCACGATGGCGGCCTCGTCATCCTCTGGCAGGTTGGCGGGCAGCCAGTCCATCAGCTTGTTCATTGCGGTGATGGTCTCGGTTTCCGTCGCCTTGTACTGCTTGCTCCAGCGCGCCACCTGACGCGACAGATAGCCCTGAGGTCGGCCGAAATCGCCCAGGCCCACGGCCTCGGGGCGAACCGCATGCAGCGCCGCCAATGCCTTGATGAAACTGTCGTAAAAGGCGCGCCGCTCTGGCGGTGTCAGCCCCGGCAGGCTGGGATCGTGAAACACCCGACCCTCGACCATTTCCATGACGTAGAAGTCGGTTCCGATCACCGAAGCATCGGTGCACAGGTGCAGCATTTTCGGCACCGGAACCGAGGTGTCGCGCAGCGCGTGCATCACCCGGTATTCCCGGTCCACCGCGTGGGCCGACGGCAGAAGCGTTCCCGGCGGCTTCTTGCGCAGGACGTATTTGCGCCCCCCCGCGTCCAGCTGATAGGTCGGGTTGCTTTGCCCGGCGTTGAACTGGCGCACCGTCAAGTCGCCGGAAAAGCCCGGCAAATGATCCGCCAGATAGGTTCGCAGAGCGTTTTCATCGAAACTGAGCGCCTCACTGACGTCGATCAGGGGCGGGCCGCCGTTCTCACTCATGGGGTGGGTCCTTTTATGTTGTCCGTCCGGCTCATCCGTTCAGATCCGCAAAGCTGCGCCCGTCGCGCTGCATCTTGCGAAGCAGATCGGGCACCTGCCAGAAATGCGGGTCTTCGGCGGCGTAATCTTCGATGCGCCGGATCAGCTCTGCCGGGCCGATCAGATCGGCCTGATGCATCGGCCCGCCGCGATGGCGGGGAAAGCCGTAGCCGAACAGTTCGACCGCATCGATATCCACCGGACGCAGGGCGACGCCCTCTTCGAGCACCCGCACCGCTTCGGCGATCATCGCTGTCAGGCAGCGGGCGACGATGGTCTCGCGGCTGAAGGCACGCGGGGCGAGGCCCAGCGCCCGGCGTTCGGTCTCGACGATCGCCACTGCGCCGGGATTGGCGACGGGTTTCTTGCCGGCCTCGTAGAGGTAATAGCCCTGTCCGGTCTTGCGCCCGAACCAGCCCTGATCGCAGATCAGATCGGCGACGCGGGAATAGCGCTCTTGCGGCGGGCGGGTCGCGGCCTTGCGATCCCGGGTGGCCCTCGCAATATCCAGCCCGGCCAGATCGTTGACCGCAAAGGGCCCCATGGCAAAGCCGAACTCCTCGAGCGCAGCGTCGATCTCGGCGAAATCGGCCCCGTCAAGCAGCAGGTAATCGGCGGCGCGGCGATACTGCGTCAGGATGCGGTTGCCGATGAAGCCGTCGCAGTTCCCGGCGCGCACCGGCACCTTGCCAAGCTTGCGCGCCAGCGCAAAAGCCGATGCAACACAGCTTGGCGCGGTATTGTCGGCGACGACCACCTCGATCAGCCGCATGATATGGGCTGGCGAAAAGAAGTGCAGGCCGATCACGTCTTCGGGCCGGGCGGTGGCTGCAGCGATCTGGTTGACGTCAAGATACGAGGTATTGGTGGCAAGGATCGCACCCGGCTTGCAGATCGCATCAAGCTTGGCAAACACCCCGATCTTGGCCTCCATATTCTCGAAGATCGCCTCGATGACCAGATCGGCCTCGGCGGCAACATCCAGACTGTCGGTGCACCCCAGCCCGTCAAGCGCGGCCTTGTGCGACTCTGCGGTCAGTTTGCCGCGTTTCAGAGCACCTGCGAGGTTCTTTTCGATGCCGCTGCGGGCCTGAGCGACACGGGCGCTTTGCGCTTCGATCAGGTCGGTCTGATAGCCGCCGATCAGTACGGAGGTGGCAATACCCACCCCCATCGTGCCGCCACCGATCACGGCGATGCGCTGTATCGTGCGCGGGGTGGCGGATTTTTCCGGGATCTGACCAGTGGCCCGCTCAGCAAAGAAAGCGTGCACCAGCCCGGCGCGTTCGTCACCGGCCATCAGCTCCATGAACAGCGCGCGTTCACCCGCAAGCCCCTCGTCAATGGGCAGGGTCGCGGCGCAGACTGCCTCCAGTGCCTTCAAAGGCGCCATCAGCGCCGGGCGCTTGGCCTCTAGGCGGCTGCGTGCAGCGTCTACAGCGGCCGGATCATCGGCAACCACTCGCGCGTCGGTCTGCCGGTGTGCCAGCGTTCCGGCCAGCACATCGCGGGCCGCTGCAATCCCGGCCGCGCGCGCCGGGCCTTCGACCAGCCGATCGAGAATGCCAAGCGACAGCGCCTCGTCCGCCAGCACATCGCGCCCCGAGCAGATGATATCGATGGCGCTTGCCAACCCGGTCAGCCGTGGCAGGCGCTGCGCGCCGCCAGCCCCCGGAAGCAGCCCCAGCTTCACCTCTGGCAAGGCGATCCGCAGTCCCGCCACACCGACCCGCAGATGCGTCGACAGCGCCAGTTCCAGCGCGCCGCCAAAGGCAACGCCGTGCAGCGCAGCGATCACCGGCTTGTCGCTGTCGTTCAGCGCCTTGAGAACCTGTGGCAGGGTCGGTTGCACATCCGCCTTGCCAAAATCCTTGATATCCGCGCCCGCCGAGAAATACCGCCCCTCGCCGTAAAGCACGATGGCGCGGATCGCCGGATCGCGGCTCAGGGTCTGAAAAGCGTCATGGATAGCACTGCGCAGCGCCAGCCCCACCGCGTTGACCGGTGGTTTGGCAAGGCAGATCAGACCGATCTCGCCTTCGGTTTCGATCCTTGCGATTGCCGTCACGTCGTCTTTCATGGCCTCAGCCTCCTCGCCCTTCATTGCAAACGCTCGATGATCACCGCGATGCCCTGCCCGAAACCGATGCACATCGACAGGCAGCCATAGCGGCCACCACTGGCCTCGAGCTGGCGCAGCCCGGTCAGGATCAGCCGCGCGCCGGATGCGCCCAGCGGATGACCGATGGCGATGGCGCCGCCATTCGGGTTCAGCCGCGCATCATCGGGCGCGATCTTGAGCGCGGCGCAGCAGGCGATGACCTGCGAGGCAAAGGCTTCGTTGATTTCGATCACATCCATATCCGCAAGGCTCAGCCCCGCGCGGGTCAGCGCCTTGGGAATGGCATGGGCCGGGCCGATCCCCATCACCCGCGGCGCCACCCCGGACACCGCCCCGGCAAGAATGCGCCCGCGCGGTGCAGGCCCAAGACCCGCCCGCCCGATCAGCAGCGCGCCTGCCCCATCGTTGATGCCCGAAGCATTGGCCGCCGTGACCACCCCCTTGGGATCGAGCGGGCGCATCGCCGCCATCTTTTCAAGGGTCGTGTCGGGGCGCGGATGTTCGTCCTGCGAGACCCTCGTGACGGCCCCCTTGCGCCCGGCAATCGAGATCGGAGTTATCTCGCCGTCATAAAACCCGGCCTCGCGCGCGGTTTCATAGCGCCGCTGGCTGGCCTCGGCGAACAGATCGCAGGCCTCGCGCGACAGGCCGAAGTCAGCCGCCAGATTGTCGGCGGTCTGCGGCATGGACTCGTGGCCAAACGCTTCCTGAAACCGAGGATTGGGAAAGGGCTTGCCGGCGGTGGCATCGTGGATTTCGCTCTGGCGTGACCAGGCCGTCGCCGATTTGCCCATCACGAAGGGCGCACGGGTCATGCTTTCCACGCCGCCGGCGACGAACAGATCGCCCTCGCCCACCGCCACCGCCCGTGCCACATCCAGCGCCGCCGCCATGCTGGACCCGCAAAGCCGGTTGACCGTCTGCGCGCCCACCCCCTCGGGCAGTCCGGCCAGTAGTGCGGAAAACCGCGCGATATTGCGGCTGTCTTCGCCGGACTGGCAGACATTGCCCAGCACCACGTCTTCGATCTGATCGCCCGAAAGCTCTGTGCGAGCCATTAGCGCGGTGATGACCTGCGCCATCAGATCATCGGGGCGGATCGCGGCCAGCGCGCCGCCGTGGCGGCCAAAAGGGCTACGCAGCCCGTCGTAGATATAGGCATCCAGCATGGTGTCTTCCTTTTCCTGTCCGGCTCAGTCGGTGGTGAACCGGCCTGCGTCGGCCATTGCGTCGATCGACGGCATCACCTTGACCTCGAGATATTCCTCGAGCCCGAAAGCCCCGCCCTCACGCCCGTTTCCGGAGTGTTTGTACCCCCCGAAGGGCGAGCCATAGCTGGCACCCTGCCCGTTGATCGCCACCACCCCAGCGCGCAGCTGTCGGGCGACGCGCCGCGCCCGCCCGGCGCTGCCGGTCTGGACGTAGGCAGCAAGGCCGTAATCGCTGTCATTGGCGATGCGGATCGCGTCTTCTTCGGTGTCGAACGGGATGATGCACAGCACCGGGCCAAAGATCTCTTCGCGGGCGATGCGCATGTCATTGCTGACATCGGCAAAGATCGTCGGCCTTACGAACCAGCCCTTGTCAAAGCCTTCGGGCCGCCCCGGCCCACCGGCCAGAAGCCGGGCGCCCTCGTCAAGGCCCAGCTGGATCATCGCCTGAACCCGCTCGAACTGCATCTTATCAAACAGCGGGCCGATATGGCCGCCCTCTTTGGCGGGATCGTCGACGGCCTGCGCCTCGGCTGCCTTGCGCGCAAGGTCGAGCACCGCGTCATAGCAGCTGCGTTCGACCAGCATCCGAGTCGGCGCGTTGCAGCCCTGCCCGGTGTTGAGAAAGCAGCGCTGCACCGAGGCGGCCACGCAGGTTTCCAGATCGGCATCAGCAAAGATCAGGTTGGCGGATTTGCCGCCCAGTTCCAGCGCCACGCGTTTGACTGTTTCGGCGCTGTCGCGCGACACCATCGCCCCGGCGCGGGTCGAGCCGGTAAAGGACATCATCGCCAAATCCGGGTGGCGCGACATGGCGCTGCCCACGCCGGGGCCATCCCCGAACACAAGGTTGAACACGCCCGCAGGCAGGCCCGCCTCATGCACGCATTGCGCAAAGATCGCCGCAGACAGCGGCGTGTGTTCCGAGGGCTTGAGCACGCAGGTCGCGCCTACCGCAAGCGCTGGCATGACCTTTTGCGCGATCTGGTTGATCGGCCAGTTCCACGGCGTGATCAGACCGCAGACCCCGATGGGGTCCTTTCGGATGATGTCACCGTTCGGCAGGCTGTATTCTTCGGAATGGGCCTCGAGCGCGGCGACATAAGCGGCGGCGTGGCGCGGACCGCAGCCGGCCTGCGCGTTGCGCGCAAGGGTGATCGGCGCCCCCATCTCGGCGCTTATGGCGTCGCCCATATCATTGATGCGCGCCTCAAGCGCCGCCTGCAGCGCACGCAGATAGCCCAGCCGCTCGGTTTTGGTCGTGCGCGAATAGCTTTCAAAGGACCGGGCAGCGGCGGCGACGGCGCGATCCACATCCGCCGCCGTACCAAGGGTGACGGTGCCGATCTGCGCCTCGCTCGCCGGGTTCAGAATGGGGAAATCCCGCCCGCCCTGCCCGCTGGTCCAGACGCCGTCGATGTAATGCTTGTCGAGTATGGTCACGTCGTTGCGCTCCGCTTCCTGTGGGTCACTTGTCGGCCGCGTCCAGCAGCCCGCGGTCTTCCAGCACCTTGCGGGCATGGCGGAAGCATTCCAGCGATTGCGGCACGCCGCAGTAGATGCCGATGATGTGGATAATCGAGCGGATCTCTTCCTTGGTGACGCCGTTGTTGATGGCGCCGTTGCAGTGGATTTCCCACTCGTGCATCTTGCCCAGCGCGGCCAGCATCACGAGGTTGAGCATCGAGCGGGTCTTGTGATCGATCGTGTCATCGCCCCAGCCAAACCCCCAGCACCACGCGGTCATCGCCTCTTGAAACGGGCGGGTGAACTCATCTGCGGCGGCAAGGTTGCGTTCCACATACTCTGCGCCGACAACCGCCTTGCGCTGTTTCAGGCCGTGTTCAAAAAGATCGTTGTTCATCTGTTCAATTCCTTAAATTGGGGGATCAGGCCACCACGCCTTGGGCATAAAGCGTGTCGATCTGCTCGGCGGCATAGCCGAGCTCGGTCATGATCTGCCGGGTGTGCTGGCCGATGGTGGGGGATTGCGACAGCACCTCGCCCACGGTGAAATCGGGCAGACCGGGGATGTTGGGCACCGGCCAAGGATCGTCGCTGCCCGCCTGTTCCAGCCAGCTGAACACGCCGATTTCCTTGGCCTGAGGGTGGTGGACGAAATCGCGATAAGACTGCACGACCTCGTTTTGCAGCCCCGCCTTGCTGAGCCGATCCGACAGCGCGGCGGCGTCCCATGTGGCGGTGATCCCGCGTACATAGTCGTTGAGGTAATCGATATCGGCCAGCCGCCCCGCGATGGTGTGAAAACGTTCTTCGGCCCAAAGCTCGGGCAGATCCATCAGATCGCAGAAGGTGGCGAATTCACGGTCGCGCACGATGTTGATCTGGATGTAGCCGTCCTTGGTTTTGAACGTGCCCGAGGGTGCGGTGGATGCCTTGCGCGCCCCGCCGCGAAACCCGCTGAGCAGACGCACGGCCTGAATGGCGGCGGCGCCTTCCATCAGGCTGATCTCGATCTTGCGGCCCCGGTTGTGATCGCGCCGCGCATAGAGCGCCCCGGCAAGCGATTGCGTGGCAAACAGCCCCGTCGCCATGTCGAAATAGCTGACCGGCGTGTGATGCGAGATACCGTCAAGCCCGGTGTTCTCATCCACGAAGCCGCTGAAGGCCTGCAACATCGGGTCCATCGCCGGGCGGTCGCGCATCGGCCCCGACTGGCCATAGCCCGAGATCGACACATAGAGCAGCCCCGGATTCATCTCGGCCAGCCGCTCATAGCCATAACCGAGCCGCTCAGCCACGCCGGGGCGATAGCCTTCGATGAACACATCGGCCTGCCCGATCATCTTGTCGGTGATCTCTTTGGCCTCGGGTTGTTTGAGGTTCAGGCTGATGGCGCGTTTGCCCATGTTCGCGACAATGGAATAGGCGGTGTGATCGCCGTAGACCCCGCCGATCAGACGCGCCCAGTCGCCCCCCGCCGGTTCGACCTTGACCACATCGGCCCCCTGCTGGGCCAGCAACATGGCGCAATACGGCCCGGCGAGCCCTTGAGAAAGGTCGACGACCTTCAACCCCTCGTATGGGCGCTCAAAGCTCATGATTTCCCCCTGTTTTCGAGAACTTCGAACACGCGGGTGAAATCGGATTGCGGCGGTAGGGTCTGTTCGACGAGGTTCCACACCTCGGCCACCCGCTCGCCCATGAGGTTGGAGGTACCCGCCTCGCGCACGAATTCGTTGTAAAGCCGCACATCCTTGTTCAACAGCTCGGCAAAGAAGCCGGCATCATAGGTGCCGGGCAGCACGCGGTTGGGGAATTTATCCTCGATCGCGGTATTGTTGCCGGTCGAAACCTTCACCACGTCGATGATGGTTTTCATCTCGACCCCATGCGCCAGCCCGAACAGCACCGCCTCGGAGCTGGCCGCCATCGCGGTGGCCGACAGGAAGTTGTTCAGCAGCTTGACCGCCTGCCCCTGCCCCGGCGTGTCGCCGACGTGAAAGGTGTTCTTGGAAAACAGGTCAAGGATCGGCTGGTGGCGGTCCATTTCTGCGCGCGACCCGGACCAGATGATGGTGATCGCCGCCTTGAGCGCGCCTTGTCGCCCGCCGCTGACCGGGGCGTCGATATAGGTCATGCCCGCGCCCTGAATGGTGGCGGCGGCCTGTTTGGCAGCGGCCGGGCCGATGGTGGACATATCGATAATGACCTTGCCCGCGACATCCGGCAGGGCGGCGATTTCGCCCGCAACCGCGTTGACGATCTTGCCATCGGGCAGCGACAGGAAAACCGTGTCCGCCCCCGCTACGACGGCGGCAAGGCTATCGACCTCAATGCCGCCCTTGGGGGCAAGGCCCGGCGTGCGGTCATGGCACAGAACGGGCGCATCGCCCTTGCAGATAAAGGCGCACATGGGTTCGCCCATCTGGCCCAACCCGACGAAACCGATGGTTTTGGGAGCAGTCATGTCACACCTTCTTGTTTGTGTATTTTTTCAGTTCAAGCCGAGCGATCTGGTTCTGGTGAACCTCGTCCGGGCCATCGGCCAGACGGATCGCGCGGGCGCGGGCATAGGCGTAGGACAGGCCGAAATCGTTCGACACGCCGGCGGCGCCATGGGCCTGGATCGCCCAGTCGATGACCTGCGCGGCCATGTTGGGGGCAACGACCTTGATCATGCCGATGTCCTTGCGGGCTTCCTTGTTGCCGACCTTGTCCATGCGGTCGGCGGCGTTCAGCGTCAGCAGCCGCGCCTGATCGATCAGGATGCGCGCATTGGCGATACGCTCGCGCGTCACGCCCTGATCCGACAGCGGCTTGCCAAAGGGATGCCGGTCGAGCACCCGCTTGCACATCTTTTCCAGCGCGACCTCGGCCTGCCCGATCATCCGCATGCAGTGGTGGATGCGCCCCGGCCCCAGGCGACCCTGCGCGATTTCAAATCCACGCCCTTCGCCAAGCAGGATGTTGGACACCGGAACCCGCACGTTGTCATAGATGATTTCGCCATGCCCGTGCGGCGCATCGGAAAAGCCGAACACTGGAATCATCCGCTTGATTGTCAGGCCGGGCGTGTCGCGCGGCACAAGGATCATGCTTTGCTGGCGATAGGGGTCTGCGCCGTCGGGGTCGGTCTTGCCCATCACGATGAACAGTTTGCAGCGGCTATCGCCAGAGCCGGAGGTCCACCATTTGCGCCCGTTGATGACATATTCGTCGCCGTCGCGGGTGATGGTCAGGCTGATGTTGCGCGCATCCGATGACGCCACATCCGGTTCGGTCATGGAAAAGCACGAGCGGATTTCGCCCGCCAGAAGCGGCTCCATCCATTGTTTTTTCTGCTCTTCGGTGCCGAAGCGTTCCAGCGTTTCCATGTTGCCGGTGTCGGGGGCCGAACAGTTGAACACCTCGGCCGACCACGGCGCACGCCCCATGATTTCGCACAGCGGCGCGTATTCGAGGTTGGTCAGCCCGCCGCCCTTGCGGCTTTCGGGCAGGAACAGGTTCCACAGACCCGCTTCGCGCGCCTTGGGCTTGAGCGCTTCGATGATCGGAACACCGCCCCAGTTTTCCCAATGCTCGACGCCATAGCCCATCTCTTGCAGCTGCTGGGCATAGAGTGGTTCGTTGGGGTAGATGTGGTCTTCCATGAACGCATTCAGCCGCGCGCACAGGTCTTTCACCTTTGGGCTTTGGTCGAAATCCATTGATATTGCTCCATTATTTTCTGGCGCAGGGCCATTTTACGGCCGCAGGAAGCCGCGGCCTGAAATCGGCCGTTACGTTCCGTCCTGCGGAGATGTTCAGGTGTTCAGTGTTTCCGCCCTATCTGGGCGACGCCCCCCTAGGGGCCGACATGCCGGGTGACGCGTCCCTAGGGGCCGACGATGGTGGTTCCGCCATCCACGACGATGACCTCCCCTGTGATGAACCGGGCCGACGGACCGGCAAGGAAGGTGGCGACCCCGCCGATGTCTTCGGGTGCGCCCAGACGGCGCACCGGGGTGCGGGCGATCCGGTCGTCGCGCAGGCTGTCGTTTTCCCAAAGCGCGCGGGCGAAATCGGTCTTGATCAGCCCCGGCATGATGCAGTTGACGGTGATGTTTTTCGGCCCCCATTCCACTGCGAGCGAGCGGGTCACACCCACATCCGCCGTCTTGGAAATGCCATAGGCCCCCAGCGTCGCCGATCCGCGCAAGCCACCGATGGACGAGACGATAATGAACGCCCCGCCCCCCGCGTCGGCCATATGCGGCATGGCGGCATTGGCGAACCAGATGGCGCTGTGCACGTTCGACGTCATCACCTTGTCGAACGCTTCATCCGACAATTCGGCCAGCGGGCCATAGACCGGGTTGACCGCCGCATTGGCGACGAAAATGTCCAGCCTCCCCCACGCCGCATGGGTTTGCGCCACCAGCGCCTCGCAGTCCTCTCGGCGCGAGATGTTGCAGGCGATGGCCATGGCCTCGCCCCCGGCGGCGCGGATTTCTTCGGCGGCCGCTTCGCAGGCGTCGATCTTGCGGCTGGCGATGGCGACCTTGGCGCCCATCGCGGCCAGATGATGGGCGATGGACAGGCCGATGCCCTTGCTGCCGCCGGTGACGATGGCGACTTTGCCGTCCAGGGAAAATGGGTTCTTCATGGGGTTGTCTCCGCTAAAATCGCACATGCCGGCTCATCGCCCATCCGCAGTTGCAGCCGCTCGCCGGTGTAGGGGTTGGCCTCGGCCACCGCTTCGTTCAGTTCGACCCCAAGCCCCGGCGCGGTGGGCGGAATGATGTAGCCATCCTCCCAGCGGATCGGGGTGGTCAGGATCTCCGCGTGGAAGCCGCCCCATTGCTCGATCCCTTCCATGATCAAGAAGTTCGGGCTACAGGCCGACACCTGGATATTGGCTGCGCCGACGACCGGGCCGCAGAACAGATGCGGCGCGATCTGGGCGTGAAAGGCCTCGCCCATCGACGCGATCTTTTTCGCCTCAAGAATGCCGCCCACACGGCCAAGGTTCATCTGCAGGATCGAGGCCGCATCCTGCCGCAGCAGATCTGCAAATTCGTACTTGGTGGTCAGCCGCTCGCCCGTCGCCACTGGAATGCGCGTGCCCGCAGCCACCCGCGCCATGCCGGCAATGTTGTCGGGAGGGGTCGGTTCCTCGAACCAAAGCGGATCATGCGCCTCCAACCGCCGCGCCAGACGCAGCGCGCCCGAGGGTGACATCTCGCCATGGGTGCCGATCAGGATATCGCAGCTGGTGCCCACCGCTTCGCGCACGCGGGCGGTGTAGCGGTCGGCGAAATCCAGCGTTTCCATCGACAGCTGGCGCGGATCGAACGCGGTATAGGGGCGCGCGGGGTCGAATTTCAGCGCGGTGAAGCCTTGGGCGATGTATTCCAGCGCCCGTTCGGCGGCGGCATCGGGGTCGTCATAGACCTTTTTGTTCGACGCGGCATCGGCCGGGGCGTTGAGATAGGTGTAGCTGCGCAGCCGCTCGTGCACCTTGCCGCCGAGCAACTCGTACACCGGCTTGTCCAATGCCTTGCCGATGATGTCCCACAGCGCCATCTCGATGCCGCTGAAAATGCCCATCACCGTGGGATCGGGGCGCTGCGAGAATCCGGCGGAATAGACGTGGCGGAAATGGCGTTCGATCTTGAACGGATCGGCCCCCGCGAAATGGCGGTCGAACATGTCGTCGATCATCGCCACCAGCGCCTTGGGGTGAAAAGCGACGCCGTAGACCTCGCCGTACCCCACAGTGCCGCAATCGGTGGTGACCTTCACAAAGACCCAATACGGCCCGCCCCGGTGGATGGATTTATTGCCGACCACAAAGGTCTTGATATCCTTGATCTTCATCTTGGTGTTCGCTTCTTTTTTGTGGGTCTGGCCATGTCAGGCGATGTCTTGCAGGATCATGTCGGCAGCTTTTTCACCGATCATGATGCAGGCGGCGTTGGTGTTGGCCGACACCAGCGTCGGCATGATCGACGCATCGGCCACGCGCAGCCCCGTGAGCCCGCGCACCCGCAGCTGAGGATCGACCACCGCGCCGTCATCGGCGCCCATGCGGCAGGTGGAACTGGGGTGAAAGATCGACCCGCCATTGGCGCGCACGTACTCCAGCAGCGCGGCATCGTCGGCCACATCCGCTCCCGGCATCATCTCAGCGCTGATGTAATCGGACAGCGCCGGTTGGGCGGCGACCTTACGCACCAGTTTCATGCCCGCCACCATGGTTTCCCGGTCGGTGTGGGTGTTCAGGTAATTGGGCTGGATCAGCGGTTTTGCCGTGTGATCTGGCGAGGTGATCCGCACATGGCCCCGGCTTTCTGGCCGCAGCTGGCACATGGTGACGGTAAATCCGGAAAACGGGTCCAGCGTGCGGCCACGTTTCTGCGCGGTGTAGCGCAGAAAATGGAACTGCACGTCGGGCGTGGCGCAATCGGGGCGGGTCTTGGCAAAGACACCCACCTGCCCGGCGCTCAGCGACATTGGCCCGCTGCGATCCTTGAGCCATTGCAGCGCCACACCGATCTTGCGGGGCCAGCTGCGCACTTCGTCATTGACGGTGACGGGTTGCGCGCAGCGATAGGTGCTACGGCAGGTGTAATGATCCTGAAGGTTCTCACCGACTTCGGGCAGATGGTGCGCCACCTCGATCCCATGCTCGCGCAGGAGGGAGGCGTTGCCGATGCCCGACAGCTGCAAAATCTGCGGCGAGTTGATCGCCCCCGCCGCCAGCAACACCTCGCGCCCGGCGCGCAGGATTTCGACCGTACCGCCCCGCTCGACCTCGACCCCGACAACGCGGGTGCCGTCGATGATCAGGCGGCGCACCATGGTGTCGGTCTGCACCTTCAGGTTGGGCCGTTTGCGCGCCGGTTTGAGATAGGCGGTTGCCGCGCTGCTGCGCCACCCGTTGCGTGTGGTGACCTGGAAATAGCCCGCGCCCTCTTGCTCGTGGCCGTTGTAGTCGGGGTTGGTGGGAATCCCTGCCTGCGCCGCGGCGGCGATATAGGCATCGCACAGCGGGTTCGGACTGGCGCGGCTGACGCCCAGAGGCCCGTCGCGGCCATGGCAATCCTCGTCGATATTGTCGATCGACGCGCCCTCGGCCCGACGGAAATACGGCAGCACGTCGGAATAGGCCCAGCCCGTGTTGCCAAGCTGGCGCCAGTGGTCGAAATCCTCGGCCTGCCCGCGCGCATAGACCAGCCCGTTGATCGAGCTGCACCCGCCCAGCACCTTGCCGCGCGGCCAGTCGAAACGCCGACCGGCAGTTTCCGGCACGTCTTCGGTCTGGTAGCTCCAGTTGATGCGCGCATCATCCATCGTGCGGTAATAGCCGATGGGGATGTGAATCCACGGGTTGAGATCGCGCGGCCCCGCCTCAAGCAGCAGCACCCGCAGCCCCGGTTTCGCCGACAGCCGGTTGGCGAGCACGCATCCCGTGGACCCCGCCCCGATGATGATGAAATCAAAGGTCGCCTCGGTCATAGCGTGCCCACCTTTCGTGCGGCGGCCTGCGGCGCGAATTCGGCCATCATCGGGATCTCCCAGTCCTGCCCCGGCTGCGCGGCGATCAGAGCCTTGGTGTAGTCGTGCTCTGGCGCGGTAAAGATCCGCCCGACGCCGCCGCGTTCGACCACTTCGCCGTGCTTCATCACCAGCACCTCGTCGCAGATCTGCGCCGCGACGCGCAGGTCGTGGGTGATGAAGATCACGGTCAGGCCGAGCCGGTCGCGGATGTCGTTGATCAGCTTGAGCACCTCGCGCTGGATCGACACATCCAGCGCCGACACCGCCTCATCCGCGATCAGCACCTTGGGGTTGACCACCAGCGCGCGGGCGATGCACAGCCGCTGGCGCTGGCCACCGGAAAACTGGCTGGGATAGCGGTGCACCGAATATTTCGGCATCTGCACGATTTCCAGAAGCTTGTAGACCCGGTCCCACGCTTCCTCGCGCGGGACGCCGAAATTGATCGCGCCCTGGATCAGCTGGCTGCCGATGGTGCGGCGCGGATTTAGCGAGCCATACGGGTCCTGAAACACGATCTGGATGTCCTTGCGGTGCTGACGCAGCGCGGCAGAGGTCTGGCTGGCGAAATCGACGCCAGAGATGTTGATCGCGCCGCTGTCGGGGTCGATCAGCCGCATCAGGCAGCGCACCAGCGTGGTCTTGCCAGAGCCGGATTCCCCGACGATGCCCAGCGTTTCGCCGCGCCGGACCTGAAACGAGATGTCCTTTACCGCACTCACCGTGCGGCTTTTCTTGAACATGCTTCCGGCGGTGTGAAAGGTCTTGTTCAGGTTCTGAACGTCGATCACCACCGGGTTTTCCGACACCACATGCTCGCGGTCTTCGGCGCGGCGCGGCACGGCGTCGATCAGTGCGCGGGTATAGGGGTGCTGGGGGTTGTTCAGCACCTCTTGCGCGGTGCCCTGTTCGACGATCTGCCCGTGGCGCATCACCACCACGCGGTCGGCGATTTCGGCCACGACGCTGAAATCATGGGTGATGAACATGATGCCAGCATCGTGGTTGGCATTGAGCTGCTTGAGCAGGTGCAGGATCTGCTTTTGCGTCGTAACGTCCAGCGCCGTGGTCGGCTCGTCGGCGATCAGCAGCTTGGGATCCAGCGCGAGGGCCATGGCGATCATGATCCGCTGCCGCTGCCCGCCGGACAGCTGGTGCGGATAGGAATTGAACAGCCGCTCGGGGTCGGGCAGACGCACCTCTTCAAGCAGCTTGAGCGTGCGCTTGCGCCGTTCGGCGGCGTCATAGTCGCGATGCACGCGGAACACTTCGGCAATCTGGTCGCCAACGGTATAGGCCGGGTTCAGCGCCGTCATCGGTTCCTGAAAGATCATCGCCATGCGGTCGCCGCGCAGGGCGTTGTGTTCGGTCGGGTCCAGCGTCAGAACATCCCGGCCATCAAATTCGATCTCACCGCCGGTGACGCGCAGGCTCGAGGCCAGCAACCCCATGGTCGCCAGCGAGGTGATCGACTTGCCGGAGCCGGATTCGCCCACCACGCACAGGATCTCCTTGGGGCGGACGTCGAAGGTCAGGTTCTGCACCGCGTTGGCCCGTTCGATCTTGACCGGCAGGGCCACGGTGAGATTGCGGATCGAAAGGATTGGCTTGGTCGTATTGGTCATGTGCTTGCCGATCTTGCCAGAGTGAGTGTCCAGGGGCGCATCAGTTGCGATCCTCGGGGGCGGTGACATCGCGCAGCCCGTCGCCAACAAGGTTGATGGCCAGAACCAGCAGGAACAGCGCGGTGCCGGGCACGGCAATCAGCCAGCCATCAAAGAACATCAGCCCCTTGGCATCCGAGATCATCAGCCCCCAGCTGGGTGTCGGCGGCTGCACCCCCAGCCCAAGGAAGGACAGCGCCGCTTCGAGCAGAATGGCATGGGCCATTTCAAGCGTGGCGATGACGATGATATGGTTGGAGATATTCGGCATCACCTCGGAGAACAGGATGCGCGGGGTGGAACTTCCCAAGGCGCGCGCCGAGGCGACGAAATCCAGCCCCCTCACCTGTTGCGTGGCACTGCGCACCACCACTGCAAAGCGATCCCAGATCAGCAGCCCGATCACCCAGATCACCACGGTCAGTGACGAGCCCACGATGCTGATCACCGCCAGCGCCACCAGAACCACCGGCATCGACAGGCGCGTGGTGATGAGGAAGCTGATCACCATGTCCACCCGGCCGCCGAAATAGCCGGCGCAAATTCCCAGTACGGTGCCGATCACACCCGAAATCAGCATTGCCGAGAAGCCGATCAGCAGCGAGATCCGCGCGCCGTAGATCAGGCGCGACAGGTAATCGCGGCCTAGATGATCGGTGCCCAGAATATGGTCCCACGTTGCCTTGGAACTGTCGAACCAGACCGGCGGGACCAGCTTGCGCGACAGCACCTGCGCATAGGGATCATGCGGGGCCAGCAGCGGTGCAAAGATCGCCACCAGCACGATGGTCAGGATGACCAGACCGCCCAGCATCAGGCCTCGGTGCGATTTGGCGTGCGAGAGCATCACCTTGCCAGGGGACAGAACGGGCGCGTCGGCCATCGGCTCAAGACTGTTGTTTTCCAGCGTGCTCATGTCATCCGATCCTGATGCGCGGGTCCAGCCAGGCGTTCAGCACGTCGGCAAAGAAGGTCAGCGCGATGTAAAAGAAGCTGAGTACCAGCACGATCGCCTGCATCATCGGCAGGTCCGCCCGCTGGATCGATTCCCAAGCGAGGAAACCCAGCCCGTTGATGGCAAAGATCGTCTCGATCACGATCGAGCCACCCAGCATGAAGCCGAACTGCACCGCCGCCAGCGACACCACCGGGATGATCGCGTTGCGCAAGGCGTGCTTGAACAACAGCGAGAACTTGCTAACGCCCTTGGCTCGCGCCGTGCGGATGTAGTCCGAGCGCAGCACCTCGAGCATCCCGGCGCGGGTCAGGCGCATGACACCGGGGGTGATGTAGTAACCCAGTGCAATCGACGGCATGACGAAATGTTTCCAGCTATCGCTGCCCGACACCGGCAGGATCCGCCAGTTGATGGCAAACCAGAGCATCATCGTCAGCCCGAACCAGAAGCTTGGCATCGCCTGACCGACAACGGCGATGGTCAGGGCAAACCGGTCGAGCAGGCTGTTGGGCCGGATCGCCGCCAGAACCCCCAGAGGAATCGACAGCGCCAGCGCGAACACCAGCGCGCACAGGCCCAGCGTCATCGTCGTGGGCAGGCGCTGAAAGATTTCCTCTGACACCGGCTGGTTGAGATAATGCGACTGGCCGAGATCGCCCTGCACCGCCCGTGTCAGCCAGTTGATATACTGCACCGGGATCGGCTTGTCGTAACCATAGGTCTCACGGATGGTTTGCAGATCGGCTTCGGTGGCGCTCTCACCGCCCAGCGCGATCGCCGGGTCGCCAGACAGGAAATTGAGTGAGAACGTGAGCGACGACACCGTCAGGGCGACAAGCACCGCCATCGATAGTCGCTTCAGTAAGAATGCAAGCACCGGTCAACCTCGTTCGTTGTTAGGATGTCCATGGAAGGGTCAGTGCCATCGCGCTTAGCCGGATTTCAGGGCGGCGCGCAGACGGGGGGCCCCGCGCGGCCCCAAAGGTCCGCGACAAAGGTCTTTCGTCAGATGGCGATGCTA
Source organism: Salipiger sp. 1_MG-2023 (assembly GCF_030547555.1). Lineage (NCBI taxonomy): Bacteria > Pseudomonadati > Pseudomonadota > Alphaproteobacteria > Rhodobacterales > Roseobacteraceae > Salipiger > Salipiger sp. 1_MG-2023. The sequence continues at coordinate 43,716 of NZ_JAUOQN010000026.1, forward strand.
CTTCCAGCTGGCCTCGTAAAGGCGCGGGATCTCATCCGCCGTCGGCGTGAAGTTGAGATCGTTCGAGAAGGCATAGTACTTGGTGTAGGTGAACATCGGCAGCCAGTACAATTCTTCCGAGATGATGTTGAGCGCCTCGGCATATGCCTCTTTGCGCACCTCGGGATCGACAGAGGTATCACCGCGATGCAGGGCCTCGGCTGTGCGCGGATCCTTGGCCGGATCGTCAGCGCCGCCCGAAAAGAAGTGGCTGGTGATCGCTGCAACATCCGGGATCGAGCTTGACCCCCATGTCATCTGGGCAACCGGGGTCTTGCCGTTCTGAAGCGCCTGAAGCAGCGAGCTGTATTGCAGCCAGTTGAGCTTGGGCCGAATGCCGACAGCGGCCAGATCCCCAATGACCGCCTCGGTGAATTCCCGCTCGCGATAGCCGTAGAGATCAAAATCGAACCCGTCCGGGTATCCGGCTTCGGCGAGAAGCGCCTTGGCCTTTTCCGGATCGTAATCATACTTCGGCACGTCTTCGGTGCAGCCGAACTGTTCGGGATGGCAGGCCGAATGAATGACCACAGAGGCCGGGCCGACCAGTTCCTTGGCGATGGCTTCGCGGTTGATCGCATGGGCGACGGCGGCGCGGACCTTTTGATCGGTGAAATAATCCTGCCCCGAACTGCCGGTGACGTCGAAGGTCAGATAGGAAATCCGCAGGGTCTTTTCGTTGACCACCTGCACCTGTCCGCTGTCTTCAAGACGCAGGGCCTGTTCCTTGGGAACGTCCCAGGCCCAATCCAGACCGCCGGTCATCAGTTCGGCCAGCTGGGTGTTGGTTTCACCGATCGTGCGGAAATTGATGTGGCCAATTTGCGGGGTGCCCTTGGGGCCGTCCGCGAAGTAATTTTCGTTCTTGTCCCAGTTGACGTATTTGCCGGTCCGCACGTCGCTGACGCGATAGGGGCCGGTGCCATTCGGCGTGACGCCCGACAGATCGCGGGTGCCATCGGCTCCGATGGTCGAGCCATCGTAATAGCCTTCGGGCATGATCGAGATTTCATTGGCCAGATAGGCAAAGGCGTTGGGGAACGGCTGAACCAGTTCAAGGCGCACCTTGTACTGATCGATCTTGGTGGCTGATTTCATCCAGTTCACCACGGACTGCGCGGGAACGCCGTTTGCCTCATCCGCGAGGAAGTTGATGGTATAGACCACGTCATCGGCATCAAACGTGCTGCCATCGTGGAACACCACACCCCGGCGCAGATCGAACTCGACCACGGTGTTGCTCTTCCACTCCCATCCGGTGGCCAGAAGCGGGTCGAAATCGCCGGTTTCATTGTTGAAAAGAACCAGCCCGTCCCAGCCCATATGGCCCATGATCACCAGCTCGCGGGTCACGCTGAAATAGGGATCAACAACGGCGACTTCCTTGTCCGTTGCCCAGTTCAGCGTGTCGTCCGCCTTCCCGGCCATGACTGGCAAAGCCGTCGAGGCCAACAGACCAACCAACAGGGAAATCTGAATAGATTTCATGAGTTCTCTCCTCCTTGACACGCTTCAGCACGTATTTTCTATCGAAAATCGCCTCCCCGCGATTAATTCGATTGTGCCGCCATGACCACCGGCGTTTCGGCTGGGTGATCCGTGTTGAAGCGAGTGTCGCTTCGGCCTAGCTATAAAGCAAATTCTTAATTATCATCAGGCCATACCGAAAACTGATGGGGGGTGCCAAGCGATGCTGCGGTTCAATCTGCGCCAGATCGAAGCGTTTCGAGCCGTGATCGAAACCGGAAACATGACCCATGCCGGCGAGGTTCTTGGCGTCACGCAACCGGCGATCAGCCGCCTGATCCGCGATCTCGAAGAGGAATACGGCTTGCAGCTGTTCGTCCGTCAGGCCGGGCGGATCGAGCCCACCAAGGATGCCATTGCCCTGCATGTCGAAGTCGAGCGATGCTATGGCGAGCTGGAGCAGCTGGTCAAATTCGCGACCAACCTCGGAGAGTTCCGCCGCAAGCGGCTGCGGGTCGCCTCGACCGTGGGGCATTCCTATTTCCTGCTGCCCGAAGTGATCCGGCGGTTCCACGATCTCTGTCCGGATGTGATCATCAACTTGTTCAGCGGCACCTCTCCCGAGGTCGTGGAGCAGATCGAAAAGGGCCGGTCCGACATCGGTCTGGCGCTTCTGCCGCTGGACGTGCACGGCGTCGACATCCGGGAGTTGCCAGAGACCAACCTTGTCTGCGTCATGCCGCAGGCTCACCCTCTGGGAAAACTCGCCACCGTCACGCCCGGCGATCTGGCGCAGGTTCCCCTGCTGCTGATCTCTGAAAGCAGTCTGATGCGGAAGCGTTTGCTACAGGCGTTCAAGGACGCAGACGTCACCCCCAATGTCATCCTAAACTCCACATATACCGGCCCGATCTGCAGTCTTGTCGCCAATGGCATGGGCGTGTCGATCATGGATAAACTGACCGCTGATGCCTATTCGGGGCTAGCGATCGACATCCGACCTTTCAGCCCGAGCATTCCTTGCGAATTGAAGCTGGTGCTTCCGGCGTCGCAGGTTCTGTCGCAGCCCGGAAAGGTGTTCCTCGATCTGCTTCTCGAACACACACAGTGAGCGATGGGGCGGCGTCAGTCGCGCCCAAGCCTAGGTTTAAATGCGGCACCAAGGCGCTGCCTCCGGGCAGTCAGCCAAGGCCCCTCGCCTCGGTGTGTCGCCCGAGGCTTGCAGACCTGCGCAGCCCAGCAGGTCACACCTCTTTCCAATGGATCAATGACCAGCCTCTGAAGGAAAAGCCCCGGAAAACCAAAAGCCCCGCGTTCCTGAAGGGCTTGTCAGGATCAAATATTGCGGTCCAGATGAATTTCTCTGGATTTGCGCAGCAACGCCAAAGAAAAGCCGAGGGCGGTGTAACCGTTCATGACCGTGATCCGGACTTGGTTCTCTCCTGAAGGTTTTCCAAAGCTGGCTGTGGCACACCGGTGACCATCCCGGGGTGGCGGCCCGCGTCGACAAACCTCGGAATGAGGAAGCCGCGGAGGGCTTGGCTCAGGCTATGAGTAAAGTGTGCGGCCCGTCGGAGCGACCATTGGATCCGAGCACGGCTGGCAGCGTGATGTGCGACCGATCCCTTCGCTGATCGCCCCAACTGCGTGGAGAGATTGTGGGAAAAAATACCCACGCAGTCTGGCCAGTGACGGCCGGCGCGATCTGGGTTTGCAGGGAGCATCCGGTGCCATTCTGTAAAAGAGAGTCGATGACAGGCGATTTATCATGCGGCCTGTTCCCTCGTTGGCGCCCGCAACATTGGTTGCTGCTCTCATCGATAGATTGCGATGATGCGAACGGGGCCATCGCAGCAGGGGCATGGTTCGCGCAGGTTTAGTGGTATGATCTCGCCTTGACCTGTTGAAGGCGTCGGAGGCACTGCAAGGCGAGGATCTGTGTGATGCTGGCCTTGCGGGTCGAACTGGACAGCAGGCCGTAGTGGCGGATGCGGCGAAACCCGCCGAGCAGAACATAGATCAGGAAGCGACGCGCGAACTTGGACGTGGCTACCCACATCACCTTTTGTCGGCCACCTGATTTGATTTCGCTGAATTTGTGCAACAACGTCCAAATGGTCGCAACCAGAACTATTAAGACGTTGCCATTGAACAAAATAATACCGATCTGCACGTGGCGATCATCTCTCTCGGGACAGTGCCGCGCACTGCCCTGCGGGGCAGTGAACGCGAGGCTTGCCGTGGGACTTGGGTAAGAATGGCTCAAGACGCGCCATCTGGGCGTCGGTCAGCCAGAACAGATCAAACATGTTCACCGCCCGTTTTCGGAACGTGAATCGCGCCATCCCGAGTAAATCAAGGGGTCCCGCGCCCAGACCCCTACGCCAGGCGATGAATATCGAACTGCACGGCCCCCGTGTTCCATATGACAAGACATCCGTGTCCAATCCGCGGCCACCCTTTTCTCTCAACCGAACGATAGCCCGCTGTGACCCGATCCAAATGAGCAGGATCAAATCGTCGGGCACCTCTTGCTGTATAGTCGATCAGGAAAACGCCTCGCACGCCCAAGCCGAGACGCCGTGCCATCGCAGCCAGAACAGGAGCAGGACAGCAATGATCAGATATGATGACTTGGGATGGCTGGCAGACCAGATCGCACGGGCGCGCACCAGAGGTTTGGCGGGCCGTGTCAGGCTCACGGCGCGCCGTGCTCTGCGGGTCCGGGCCGGGTCTGCCTCAGGCGATGTCAGACCGAGCCAAAACCAATGAGCGACGATCCCTATGACATTCTCGGCCTTGCGAAAACGGCGAGCGCAGACGAGATCAAGTCAGCCTATCGCAAGCTGGCAAGATCGTGCCATCCCGACCTGAACCCTGACGACAAAGCCGCAGAGGCGCGTTTCAAGGCCGCATCACAGGCCTATGAGCTGCTGAAAGATCCCGAGACCCGCGCCAAATTTGATCGCGGAGACATCGATGCCACCGGCGCAGAGCGTCCGGACCGGCAATATTATCGCGATTATGCCGAGGCTTCACAGAACCCTTACCAGTCGGGACGCGGCTTCGAAGGGTTTGGCGATGCGTCGGACCTGTTCGCCGAGTTCATGCGCCAGCAAGGTCAGCGCCAAGGGACCCATGGTGGACGACACGGCGGTTTCCATGCCCCCGGCCCCGACCGGCGCTATGCGCTCGAGGTGATGTTCATGGACGCGGTCAAGGGCGGCACGACGCGGATCACCCTGCCCGACGGCGACACGCTGGATGTGAAAATTCCGCAAGGCGTGCAGGATGGCCAGACCATTCGCCTGCGCGGCAAAGGGGGCCCCGGGATGGGCGATGGCCCACCGGGCGACGCGCTGGTGACGCTGACGGTCAAGGCCCATCCGGTCTTTCGCCGCGAGGGCAATGACATCATCATCACCCTGCCGATCACCTTCGACGAGGCCATCCTCGGCGGCAAGGTCGAGGCGCCGACAATTGACGGGCCGGTCAAACTCAGCATTCCCAAGGGGGCCAGCGGCGGCCAGATCCTGCGGCTGCGCGGTCGCGGCGTGAAACCGGCAGGACAGGCAAACGCAGGCGATCAGCGGGTTGAGCTGAGGATCGTCGCGCCGGAGAAGATCGACAGCGAGCTGGCGGCGTTTATGCAGAGCTGGCGCAAGAGCCACCCATACAACCCGCGGGAGGGACTGATGCCATGAGCCGGAAATACACCGAAGCCGAAGCGATCGCGTCCGTTGACAGGCTGACGATCGTCCAGCTTCGATCCTTTGTCGAGGCCGAAGTCATCACGCCAACGCAAACCGACACCGGGCCGGTATTTCGTCAGGTCGATCTTGCCCGGATCGAGTTGCTCTGCGAGCTTTCGGAGGATTTCGACCTGCATCTCGATGCCCTCGGGATCGTCATCTCGCTGATCGATCAATTGCATGGCGTGCGAGGAAGCCTGCGGGCGGTATTGGACGCAGTGGAGCGCGAACCCGAAAACGTGCGTCTGCGCATCCAGAAGGCCATCCGGGAAAAGGCCGCCATCGTCGATCAATAAAACGGCAGGTCGCGGCCCGCCAGACACCGGCATACCGGCTTGGCATGAGACCGGAGCGAACCGCATACGCGACTTGCCGCGCGGATTGCCAAGGCAAGGACTCCGTTGCAGCCCCCCGAACTGCGCAATTGAGACAGGTCAAGGCGATCGCGGGGTTCTACCTCCATACTGGGATCGCGGGACGCGCCCCCGGCGTGATGCGCAGAAAGAACCGGTTCCGAATGCCCAAGCGACCAATCAGGCCAGACGTGCCGCCGGAGCCTTTGGCCAAGCCAATGCTTCCTGCCGTCGTGCCCCAGTCTGACCCGCATCCCTACGCCGATCTCGACCGTGCGCTGCGCGGGGCCTATGCCGTTGCGACAGGCGGCGTGTCGCCTCTTGCCATGATGCAGACATGGACGGACTGGGCCCTTCATATGGCCCGCGCCCCCGGACGGCAGCTCGAGCTTGCCGAACACGCGGGCAAGAACGCCGCAAAGCTGATGGGCTTTGCCGCAAGGACAGTCTCGGGAACAGCGCCAGAGCCGCCCTTTGCCCCGAAAGCCTACGATCACCGCTTCACCGATCCGGGTTGGAAGAAGCCCCCCTTCTGCTTGTGGCAGCAGTCTTTCCTTGCGACTCAGGACTGGTGGGATCACGCGACAGAAGGGCTGCGCGGTCTGCACCCGCAGGATTCAGACCGCGCCCGGTTTCTTGTGCGCCAGATGCTGGACATGGCATCGCCGTCGAATTTCCCGGCGACAAATCCCGAGATCATCGACGAGACCGTCAGGACGAGCGGACGCAATCTGCTTGAGGGCCTGTCCCATGTTGCCGAGGATGTATTGCGCACCGTGACCCAGACCCGCGCGCCACCGCCCGACGGCTACAAGATCGGCACCGATCTGGCCTGCACTCCGGGCAAAGTGGTCTATCGCAACGATATCTGCGAATTGCTGCAATACAGCCCACAGACAGATCGGGTGCAGGCCGAACCGGTGCTGATCGTGCCCGCATGGATCATGAAATACTACATACTCGATCTGTCGCCGAAGAATTCGCTGATCAATTACCTTGTCGGTCAGGGCTTTACCGTCTTCGCCATCTCGTGGTGCAATCCTAGCGCCGCCCAGCGCGACCTGTCGCTTGAAGATTACCGCCTTCGCGGCGTCATGGCGGCAATCGATGCGATCAACGCGATCGTTCCGGGGCAGAAGATCCACGCCAACGGCTATTGTCTGGGCGGCACGATTCTGGCCATTGCGGCGGCGACAATGGCGCGGGACAGCGATGACAGGCTCGCCTCGGTGACGCTGATGGCGGCGCAGCTGGACTTTTCCGAAGCAGGCGAACTGCTGCTGTTCCTCGATGAGAGTCAGGTGGCCTTCCTTGAAGACATGATGTGGGCGCAGGGTTATCTTGATCGCCCGCAAATGGCCCGCGCCTTCGCATCCATCCGCGCCGAAGACCTGATCTGGACCCGGGCCGTGCGCCGCTATTTCCTGGGCCAGGACGACCTGCCAAGCGATATCGGGGTCTGGAACGCCGATACGACCCGGATGCCGGCCTTGATGCATTCCGAATACCTGCGCGGCCTGTTTCTGGAGAACCGCCTTTCAGCCGGGCGCTTCGCCGTCGAGGGACGGGTCATCGTGCTCAAGGACATCGACGTGCCGCTGTTCGTGATCGCCACCGAATCCGATCACATCGCGCCGTGGAAATCTGTTTACAAGACACGGCTGTTCACCGACGCGGACCTGACCTTCGTGTTGACCAAGGGCGGGCATAACGGCGGCATCCTGTCCGAACCCGGCCATCCGGGCCGTCACTACCGGATCGGCCATCGCGCGCCGGACGATCTGTATGTCGATCCGGATACGTGGTTTTCCCGAACCTCCCGGACCGAGGGCTCGTGGTGGCCGCAATGGATCGATTGGCTGGCCATGCACAGCAGCGACAAGACCGACCCACCCCGGATGGCTGCGCCTGACAAGGGCTTCCCGGTGCTTGGAGCCGCGCCGGGGTCCTACGTTCTCGAGCGCTAGAGCACTCGCCAAAGGCTAGGCATCAGGGTCAGGTGCTGATCTCAAGGCAGGGGTGCTGCCCGGCGCAGACAACGGAACACGCAAACGGCTCTTTCTCGCAGTGCAGCTGTGAAAAGATTCAGCAAGGCGCGCCGGGCAGCGAGGCGATGCACTCGGCAAATGCTGGCACATGAGCGAGATCAAGGAAACCCGGCGCGCGCAAGGATAGTCCGGACTCAGGACAACGGTTTCACGCCAGCGAAAGGGCGCTTTTTGCGCGACGTCGCAGGGCCGATCTTGGCAATGGTTGAACAGGAATGCAGCAGCACCAGAACGTTTTGTCATCCTTGATCAAGACAGCAACGCTCCACGCTGCCTTGGCCTCCCCCTTGATCGGGTTTGCGCGACGGAGCTCCGGCGAGGCAACAGCTCCGGCGCTACACGGCTGCGGTCTTTACCCGGGAAAGACGCCCGCATGATCCCGGTATGCGATCGCGGCGACAGGCCGCTGTCTTGCGCCCGAAAGGTCGCGGCAGAGACTGACACCAACCCCCGGATCACGGCTCACGAGACGCTCTGCCGCCCGTGCCGGGGGCGCCCAAGGTTCGCCCCCCTGTCGCTGGCGTCGTCGCCGCGCCGCAAGAGCCATCGCGCCGATGTTCCCTCCGGCGCGGGCCGTCCGGCATGCCGGGATGGGCACAGCGCCGGCCCGGGGTTTGAAAGGATGGCTTACATGACGCCCAACACCCCTGCCAGCGGCCAGGCGCATCCCGACGCCCGCGAGCGCGTTCGCAGCGCCGTGACCCATCCAAGCTATCGCCTTGCCGAGGCCGATCCCGATTTCGTTGGGGGTCAGGATTTGCGCGCCGTTCGTCTGGAGCTCGATTATCTGAAAACCGAACATGGGCTTGCCGCGCATGAGATCGCCCATACCGTCGTCGTGTTCGGATCGACCCGCATTCCCGAGCCCGCCGCCGCGCAGCGGGCGCTTGACGCCGCGCGACAGGCGCGGGATGCCGCCCCGCAGGATGCGGATCTGCAAGCCGCCCATGCCCTCGCAGAGCGCATCGCCGTGAACAGCCGCTATTACGTAATTGCACGCGCCTTTGCGCGCCGGATCGCCGAAGCGGGCGATGGCCAGAACGGCGATAAGATCGCCATCATGACGGGGGGTGGCCCGGGGCTGATGGAGGCCGCAAATCGCGGCGCCATGGATCTGAGCTCGCAGTCGGTCGGGCTGAATATCGCGCTGCCGCAAGAGCAGGCCCCCAACCCCTATCTGACCGAAGGGCTGTGTTTCCAGCTTCACTACTTCGCGATGCGCAAACTGCACTTCTTGCTGCGCGCGCGGGCGCTGGTCGCGTTTCCCGGCGGGTTCGGCACTTTCGATGAATTGTTCGAGACGCTGGTGCTGGTTCAGACCCGCAAGATCGCCCCTTTGCCAATCCTTCTGGTCGGTCGCGACTTCTGGTCGCGCGCGGTGGATTTCGGGTTTCTGCAAGAGCAGGGCGTGATTTCGCGCGGCGACCGCGCGTTGTTCTCCTTTGTCGAGACCGCCGACGAGGCCTTTGACCACATCGCAAACTGGTACCGCAATCTGGGCACGCCGCTTTTTGGCTGACCCCTACGAATGGGAGTGCGTTCATGCAGATTTCATTTCACGGCGCCGCCGGGCAGGTGACCGGATCATGCCATCTGTTCGAACATGACGGCCAGCGCATCCTGATCGACTGCGGCCTGTTCCAAGGCTCGCACGACGCCGCCGAAGACAACGCCGGCGCGTTTGGCTTCGATGCGTCAGAGATCGACGTCCTGCTGCTCACCCATGCCCATCTGGACCACTGCGGGCGCATTCCGCTTCTGATCCGGCGGGGGTTCCGGGGCGAGATCATTGCCACCGCCGCCACCCGCGAACTTGCCCGCATCGTCATGCTCGATTCAGCCAATATTCAGGAAGAGGACGCAAAACGCCAAGCCCGATACCAGCGCCGACGCGGGCAACCCCCCCTGCCCCGGCTGTACGGCATCCCGGATGCGCTGCGGGCGCTGGATGCCTTTGGCCGGGTCGCCCGGCTTGACGAGCCGATCGATCTTGGCGGCGACATCCGGGCAACCTTCATCGAGGCCGGCCACATCCTTGGCTCGGCGTCGATCGTGATCGAGGCGGGGTCTGGCCCAGATGCCCGCCGGATCGTGTTTTCCGGCGATCTCGGCAACGGCGGGCGGCCGGTTCTGCCCGACCCAGCCCCCCCGCCAGAGGCAGATTACGTCGTGATCGAAAGCACTTACGGCGACCGTGAGCACCGCAGTTTCGACGAGTCGCGGACCGAGATCGTCGAGGCCATCCGGAAAATTCACAGTCGCGGCGGAAACGCCATCATTCCAAGCTTTGCTCTGGAGCGGACACAGGAAATCCTCTTCGTCCTGTCCGAGGCGGTGCGACACGAAGAGCTTCCGAGAAACCTTGCGGTGTTTCTGGACTCGCCCATGGCCATATCCGCGACCGAGATTTTCGGGCGCTATCCAGATGCCTTTCAGCCGCAGTTCCGCGACACCATGGCGGCGCGCGATCCCTTTGGCCTCGAAGGCTTGCGGTTCACCCGCGGGGCCGACGAGTCGATGGCAATCAACCAGATTCCCTCGGGGGCCGTGATCATCGCGGGATCAGGGATGTGCACAGGCGGGCGGGTCGTGCATCATCTGAAACGCAATCTATGGCGTGAGGACTGCGGCATTATCCTTGTCGGCTATGCAGCCGAGGGCACATTGGCCCGCCGCCTTGTCGACGGGGCGCAAAGCGTGAAGATCTACGGGCAAACCGTTGCGGTGAAGGCCGAGATCTTCACCATCAACGGCTTCTCGGCCCATGCGGATCAGGCAGAGCTTCTGGCGTGGCATGCGCATACTGGCCGCCCAAAACAAACTTTCATCGTCCATGGAGACCCTGACCGCGGCATGAGCCATCTGCAAAAGGCGCTGGAGGCAAAGGGGCTGGCGACGCGCTGCCCCAAGATGCACGAGAGCATTCACCTTGACTGACCGGGCAACCATCACCGCAGTGCGCGGGCCGGTTCTGGACCTGCACGTCGACGGGGCGTTGCCGGCCATCCATGACGCCGTGGAAATCGGCACAGATGACCATGTCGTCTTTGCCGAGGTTCAGGCGCATCTGGATGCGCATCACGCCCGCGTCATCGCCTTGCAATCCACCCAAGGCATCGCGCGCGGCACCCCCGTGCGGCTGACCGGCGCTCCGCTCAGCGTTCCGGTTGGCCCGGCGGTGCTGGGCCGACTTCTTGATGTGATGGGCCGGATCGGCGACGACAGGGGCGCCCTTCCGGCGGACACGCCGCGCCGCCCGATCCACCACGCAGCGCCGTCTCTGGCCGAGCAGCGCAGCCAGACAGAGATCTTTTCCACCGGGATCAAGGTCCTGGACCTTCTGGCGCCGCTGGCCCGTGGCGGCAAATCGGCGATGTTCGGCGGTGCGGGCGTCGGCAAGACGGTTCTGGTGACCGAACTGATCCGCTCGATGGTGTCGGGCTATGACGGCATCTCGGTGTTTGCGGGCGTCGGAGAGCGCTCGCGCGAGGGCCACGAGATGCTGAACGAAATGCGTGACAGCGGCGTTCTGGACCAGACCGTGCTGGTCTATGGCCAGATGAACGAGCCGCCCGGCGCGCGCTGGCGCGTGCCCTTGGCCGCGATGAGCATCGCCGAGTATTTCCGTGACGAGCAGGGCCGCAACGTGCTGATGCTGATGGACAACGTGTTCCGTTTTGTGCAGGCCGGGGCCGAGGTGTCGGGGCTGCTGGGCCGCATGCCCTCACGCGTGGGCTACCAGCCGACGCTGGAAACCGAGGTGGCGGATCTGCAGGAACGCATTGCCTCGGTCGGGCGCGCCTCGGTGACCGCAATCGAGGCGGTCTATGTCCCCGCCGACGATTTCACCGACCCTGCCGTCGCCGCGATCAGCGCGCATGTCGACAGCACGGTGGTTCTGTCGCGGCAACTGGCCTCCGAGGGCATCTATCCCGCCATCGACCCGATCGCCACCACCTCGGTACTGCTCGACAAGCTGGTGGTGGGCGAAGAGCACGCCCGCGTGGCGGGCCAAGTGCGCGAACTGATCGAGCATTATCAGGAACTGCGCGACGTGATCGCGCTGCTGGGGGTCGAGGAACTGGGCCGTGAGGAACGCCTGCTCGTCGGGCGCGCCCGGCGCTTGCAGCGCTTCCTGACGCAGCCGTTCTTTGTCGCCGCCGCCTTTACCGGGATGGAAGGCCGCTCTGTGCCACTCAAGGAAACCGTGGCTGGCTGCGCCGCCATCCTTGCGGGCGAGTGTGACGACTGGGACGAAGGATCGCTCTACATGATCGGCACCCTCGACGAGGCGCGCGCCCGCGAAGCAAAGCGCAAGGAGGCCCCGGCATGACACAGGCCGTCACATTGACAGTGACCACGCCGCTTGCCGTTGCGGTTTGTGAAACCGATGTGACCTCGATCCGCGCCGAGGATCGCAGCGGCGGCTTCGGCCTGCTGCCGGGGCACGCCGATTTTCTCACGATACTGGGGGCGTCGGTTCTGCGTTGGCGCAAATCTTCCGGGCCGTGGGAATACTGCGCCTTGCGCGGGGGCGTGTTGCAAATGCACGGCGGCACGACGGTCGATGTGGCCTGCCGCGAGGCGGTGCGAGGCCACGACCTTGCCTCGCTCGAGGCGCTGGTCTGGCAGACCATCGACGATGAGATCGACGCGGCGCGTCAGGCCCGATCCGAGCAGACCCGCCTGCACGCCACTGCCATCCGCAGCCTGATACGGCAACTGGGCACCTCTCACGCGGGACGCCCCCTTGCGGAGGATTTCCGATGAGCGAACCCGGACGGGAGAAGATTGCCAATGCCGCGAAACGCAGCCGCGAACGCGACGCCGCCGCACTGCGCGACCCCGAACCGTCGCTTGCAAAGCGCTTTGGCCAGATCGGCGTGCTGGGCTGGGTGATCGTGGGGCCGATGATGCTGGGGGTGATCGTCGGCAACTGGCTCGATCATCTGCTGGGTAGCGGGATCATGCTGTCAGCGGCGCTGACAATGCTGGGCGCGGCGCTTGGCCTGTGGCTGGCGATGCGCTGGATGAATCGGCAATGAGCGGGTTCGAAATGCCATTGGGACTCGCCTTGCTCGCCGCCCTTGCGGGCGTGCTAGCCGGATACCTGCATTTCAAAAGCCTGCGAGCCGTGTCGGACCGGCTCGCCGCCGGACAGATGCGGGCTGTCGCGATTCAGATCGCGCGCCTCATGGCTATGGCGCTGTTCTTGTACCTCTGCGCCCGGCTTGGCACCCCGGCGCTGCTGGGCGCTGGCGCCGGGGTGCTGATCGGCCGGGCGCTGGTGCTGCGCGCGGCCAGAAAGGACACGCCATGACCGACTCCCCTCTGGATCTGAGCTATGCCTTCCATCTCGGCCCGCTGGCGATCAGCTGGGTCGTGGTGGTGAGTTGGGGCATCCTGATCGTGCTGGGTCTGGGATGCTTTGCCCTGACGCGGCGGCTTGCGATCCGGCCCGGCAAGGTGCAATCGGTGCTCGAACTGGTCGTCGGCACCATCGATGCGCAGATCATCGCCACCATCCCCGGCGATCCAGCCCGCTATCGGGCGCTGATCGGAACGCTGTTCCTGTTCATCCTCGCGGCCAACTGGAGCTCGCTGATCCCGCAGGTCGAGCCGCCGACAGCGCATCTGGAAACCGACGCCGCATTGGCGTTGATCGTGTTCGTGGCGACAATCGGTTACGGCATCGCGGCTCAGGGCCCGTGGGGCTATGTCAAAAGCTTTGCCCGGCCAAGCTGGGTGATGATCCCGCTGAACCTGATCGAACAGATCACCCGCACGTTTTCGCTGATGATCCGCCTGTTCGGCAACGTCATGAGCGGAGTCTTCGTGATCGGCATCATCCTGTCGCTTGCCGGCCTGCTGGTGCCAATTCCGCTGATGGCGCTCGATCTGCTGACCGGCACCGTTCAGGCCTATATTTTTGCCATCCTGTCGCTCGTCTTCATCGCCTCGGCGGTTGAGGACGCCCCCCCTGACCCCAAGGAGCCCAAATCATGAACTACATCGACATTGCCAGCATCCTCGCGGCCGCCTTTGCGGTGTCCTTTGGGGCCATCGGCCCGGCGCTCGCCGAAGGCCGGGCGGTGGCGGCGGCGATGGATGCCATCGCCAGACAGCCCGAGGCGGCGGGGACCATCTCGCGCACGCTGTTCGTCGGGCTTGCGATGATCGAGACCACGGCGATCTATTGCCTCGTGATCGCGCTGCTGCTGCTTTTTGCCAACCCGTTCGTCCAGTAGCCCCATGAGCTTTGACTGGGTGACCTTCGGCCTTCAGCTGTTCAACGTGCTGGTCTTGCTGGCGATCCTGCAGCATTTCCTGTTCCGCCCGGTGGCCGATATCATTGCCAGACGGCAGGCCGAGATCGTCGCCGCGAAAGATGCAGCCGACACCGCGCAGGCGCGGGCGGCGGCGGCAGAGGCGATGGCACAGGACGAAGCCGGGAAAACCGCGATGGCTCGCAACGATGTGCTGGCCACGGCGCAGCTCGAAGCGGAACAGCTGCGCGCCACGCTTGTCGCGACAGCCCACAGCGAGGCCAGCAAGATCGTCGATGATGCCCGCTCCAAAGCGGCCCGGATCGCCGCCGACGGGCAGGCCGATACCCTGCGGCGCGCCCGCGAACTGGCCGAGACCATCGCCGAAAAGGCGCTGTCGGATCTGCCCGATCCGCCGACGGCTGCGGGGTTTGCCAAGCGGCTGGCCGCCGAGCTGTCCGCCATGCCCGAGGGCAAACGCGAGGCCCTGCTGTCGGGCGCGAACCTGACGCTGATCGCCGCCCATCCGCCGGGTGAACAAGATCTTGCAAGCGCCCGGGCCGTGCTGGCGCCGCTGGGTTTGCACGACGCGGCAATCGAGGTCGATCCGGCGTTGATTGCGGGGCTCGAACTGCGCTCCGCGACCGGTGCGGTCTTCAATTCAATCGCCCACAACCTGCGCCGCATTTCGGAGGCATTAGACGATGACAATGGATCTCGGACTTGACGCGCTGAAATCGCGTGTCACCGCAGCGTCGCTGGGCCCGGAGGCGCGCGAAACCGGCACCGTGACGGAAATCGCCGACGGGCTGGCGCATGTCTCCGGCCTGCCCGGCGCCCGTCTTGGCGAAGTGCTGGAGTTCACCGGCGGCGCGCGCGGCTTTGTGCTGAACCTCGACGAGACCACGCTTCAGGCAGCGTTTCTGGATGCCACCGCCGGGATCGAGGCGGGCAGCACCGTCACCCGCACCGCAGAGCTTGTGTCCGTGCCGGTCGGAGACGGGCTGTTTGGCCGGGTGGTCGATCCGCTGGGGCGCGTGCTCGATGACCTTGGTCCGCTCGCGGCGAGCGAAATGGCCGAGGTCGAACGCCCGGCCCCCTCGATCATCGCGCGCGACTTCGTCAGCGAGCCGGTCGAGACGGGCGTGCTGGTGGTCGATGCGCTCTTCGCCGTGGGTCGCGGACAACGCGAACTGATCATCGGCGAGCGCGGCACCGGCAAGACCTCGATCGCGGTGGATGCGATCCTGAACCAGAAGGACAGCGACATCGTCTGCATCTACGTCTCCATCGGCCAGCGCGCGACCGCGGTGCGCCGGGTGATCGAGGCGGTCCGCCAGAAGGGCGCGTTTGACCGGACCATCTTTGTGGTCGCGCCCGCAACGTCGCAACCGGGGCTGCGCTGGCTTGCGCCCTTCGCGGCGACATCCATGGCCGAAACGATCCGCGATCGCGGCGGCCATGCGCTGATCGTGTACGACGATCTGACCAAACACGCGGCCGTGCACCGGGAACTGGCGCTGTTGTCGCGCCAGCCCCCCGGGCGCGAGGCCTATCCCGGCGACATCTTCTATCTGCATGCGCGGCTTCTGGAACGTTCGGCGAAACTGTCCAAGGCCATGGGCGGCGGTTCCCTGACCGCCCTGCCGATTGCCGAGATCGAGGCGGGCAACCTGTCGGCCTATATCCCGACAAACCTGATTTCGATCTCTGACGGGCAGATCGTGACCTCGGCGACGCTGTTTGCCGGCAATCAGCGCCCGGCGGTCGATGTCGGCCTGTCGGTCAGCCGCGTCGGCGGCAAGGCGCAGCCGCGCGCGCTCAAGGCGGTGGCGGGGCGTCTGCGGCTGGACTATGCGCAATATCTCGAGATGAAGATGTTCTCACGATTTGGCGGATTTGGTGACGCCGCCATGAAGAAACGGCTCGCACGCGGTGCCCGCATCGGGGCGCTGCTGGCGCAGGACCGCTACAGCCCCTTGCCAACGGCTGTGCAGGTGGCGCTGCTGGCGGCATTGGCAGATGGTGTGCTTGACCCCGTTGCCATCGACCAGTTTCCCGCCCTCAAGGCCGCGCTGGTGCCGCTGATCGCGGCCGAGCCGCAGCTTGCCGGACTGAAGGTCGCCCCCGAAGTCGACGCGGCGACACGAAAGGCCGCCACCGACTGCGTGCGCACCGCCATCGCAAAATTGCCCGCCCTGCCCGAAGCACCGACGCCATGAACCGGCCCGAAGACATCCGCGACCGGATCGGCAATATCCGCGAGATCGAAAGCATCGTGTCGACGCTGCGCGCGCTTGCGGTCTCGCATCAGCACGAAGCGCGCGCCCATCTTGTGCCGATCCGCGCCTATGAGGCCAGCGTGGCACAGGCGCTCTCCACCGCTCTGACCATCGCGCAGGCGAGCGCGCCGCCTCGCAAGGATGGTCCGGGCCTGACGATCGTGGTCGGCACCGCACAAGGGTTTTCGGGCGCCTTTGGCGAGCGGATCGCCGACGCGGCGCTGGCCGAGGCCTCCCAAGGCGCACAGATCATCATGGTTGGCGGGCGCAGCCTGAGCGCGCTTGCCGAAAGGGGCGTAACGCCGGTCTACTTCACTGAAACGGCGTCGCATGCGGTTGATGTGCCATCGCTGGCCAGCAGGCTTTCTGATGTGCTGTTCGAACGGCTGACAAAGACAGCAGGCGAACCCGTTACGATCCTGTTTGCCGATCCCGACACGGCAGAGCTGGCGCTGATCCGCCGCCAGCTGTTTCCATTCGATTTCAGCCGCTTCCCCGCCCGGACGACGCATCTGCCTCTGACCACGCTGTCTGCGGACGCCTTGCTGTCGGATCTGGTCGAAGAATATGTCTTCACCGCGCTCTGCGAAGCGTTGATGCTGGGATTTGCGGCGGAAAACGAGGCCCGAGCGGCGGCCATGACGCGGGCGCAGACCAACGTCAAATGCATCGCCGCCGATCTGCAGTCAGACTTCCAGCGTGCACGTCAGGAACAGATGACAACCGAGATCATCGAGCTGTCGACGGCTGCAGGGCCGGTCTCGCAGTAGATATCGCGACAAAGCCACCCTTGACGCGATGGCCGCAGGTCAGGGCGCAAGAGCCACGCATCCCCGAACCAAAGGCAGTCTGGCGCAAAGAGACCAACAGCTGCGTGGACTCCCGCCGCACCTGCAGCCGTTGGCGTCCCGGCCCAGCCGTCACATCCGCGCCCCACTCTCAACGGCGTCGTAGCAGAGCTCTGACGTGTGGGGATTCGTTATTTGATTCCATGGCGTTAGACTCAACGCAAATGCCTCTGAGCGCGCGGGAGGCCCGATCAGTATGGCGCGTATGATTGTGCCGACGCCCGAAGCGGCAGGTCGCAGCCGAAAAGGACAGCACAGGCGGTAAGGACCGCGACGATCCGCGCAGCTGCGACCAGCAGACTGATGCCCCAGGCAGCCCAGCCGCGGCATTGTTGCCGGGACGGTAGGCCATGACCGTGCCGCCGTCGCTCAGATCGCCCTCGATCAGGCCCCGCCCGAGAAACCGGCCCAACATAGAGAGTTCGCCTTGCGAGCGGAGTCGATGGCGCGCCGGTCTCGTAGGAAGGTCGTCGACCATCGCAGGCGCCGCGAGATTCGTGGCGCTTTACGCGGCCCACTCTTGATCGCCCTGTTCCTAGCAGGTTGCTGAAATAGGCCTGCCCCGACAGGGATTTGAGAACATGATTCACCCTCGGCAGGGTAACGGATGGGGAGAAGCTGCGCGGGACGGACGAGGCCGCAGGCCAGAGGCCCAGCGTGTTCACAAAGAACCGCGACCGCCTGCTGAGCACTGAGAGGTCGCGCAAGCTAATGGCGCCGATCCTGAGGCATCGCGAGGTCGCGCTGCTTCTGTCGAACGAACACTTCCCGCTCCCTTCCCGGCAGATTGCGTCGCAATCACCTGCCGGGCAATGGATGGCACGCGTGTGAAAGCTTGGGCTTCACTGAAGAGCTTCCAGCCCAAGGCCGACAGGAGGATGAGCAACCGGGCGATCCGCCCGCCCCAGGTGCCACGCCTGAAATCCAGCCCTTCCAGACCCCATTCGAGACAGACCCGATGCCCCGCAACTTTCACCGCCAGCGCAATGCCGAGGCCGATTTCAAGGGCGAGAAGCGTTCCAATGCCACGCATGCCGCAACCACTGAGCCAATGCGCGGCTCTACAAATAATCCCCCCGAACCAAGGACCGTGCCATGCTTTATCGGCCATGCGCTGATGGAGACCCGCAACGGCCTGATCCTGCAAGGCGAGCTGACGCGGGCAGACGCTCATGCAGAACGCAAGGCGGCGCTGGATGATGTCCCAACTGATGGTGTAGCTCACGACGGGCCTCGCGCTCACCGGCGGGCCGAGCTTGTCAGTCGCGCTG